>JAKFXB010000047.1 GCA_021731585.1 Alphaproteobacteria bacterium | reverse complement strand
GTATTTATATATACCGTACATAAATATATATATTTTTGATTAATTTAACACAATTATATATATTATTAACTATATATCAAATTATATTAATATATATCTATTGTTATTTTTTTATATCATTATATTTTTAAAAATTAACCTCTAAAAATTTACATTCTCAAAATCAATGCGACAGTGCGACAAATGCGACAAACCACCTGAAAGCCGCAGAAACATTGATTTTTTTGTGTCGCATTCGCTTTTGAGGTTAGTGCGACAAAATGCGACACATGCGACGGTTGAAGAGAAAATCACGGCAAGTGAATAGGACCAAATTGCAATACCATTTAAAAAATGATCCCTTAAAATCCAAAGCACCAGTCTCCATATAAAAGATCATTGCATAATTGATGAAGGTTCCAGCTTATGATCCGAAAGTGTAATTTTTAAACTTTTTTAAGGGGAGGCACTCCTGTTTTTGAAAGTAGTCTGCCTGTTTCTCTCCGAACACTCCTTAAAATCACCTCGTCTATCCACAAGAAACCTTATTTGCTGCCTTTAAAAGGTTAAAGGCTATGGCTTTTAGGACCATTTGTCCTTGGACTTTGGGGGTTGTAAAATAAGAAGCCCTGGTAAATCTAAATTTTCGTTTCAAGGTTCCAAATCCTTGTTCAACCTTATACCGAATCTTAGAAATCATACGATTAAATACTTTTTGCCAATGAGTTAAGGGCTTATTCCTTCTGGCTTTCTCCATAAGACCATTCTTAATTCCCTTCGACCTCAGCAAGTCTTTGTTTCCTTGAGACGCATATCCCTTGTCTGCGTAAAGTCTCTTATCTCGCCGGTTCTTCACAACCTCTTCCAACTCCCTCACTTCAGAGACATGAGCTGGCGTCACATGAACCTGATGAATATATCCATCTTCCTGGTCGATGATCATAAAGCCTTTGTAACCAAAGTAGCTCCGTTTCCCTTTCTTAAGCCATGTAGCATCTGGATCTTTGGAAAGTGTTACCCTCTCCTCAACGGCATATTCTTTTTCCTCTTCACGATCAACTGCCATCCCCTCCATTTCTTTGCGAGGACGCGCGGCTGACTCTATAAGGGTCGCATCTATAATCGCGCCTTGAGATTCTTTCACTTTTAATCCCTTTTGCTCAAGCTGATGATTAACCATCGTAAAAAGGTAGTCCCAAAGGTTTTGACTGATCAATAAGTTGCGAAATCGACAAAGAGTCGTGTGATCGGGAACCTTTTCTAATCCCGTGATTATCATAAAGTCTAGGCGGACTCTCAAGGCTTCTTCCAACCCTTCATCGCTTAAGCTATGCCAGGCTTGCAAAATAAGAGCCTTTAATAAATTGATAAGGACATATCCATTAGGACCATAGCCTGATCTTCCAAGTCTCCCCATGCTTTCTTTTATAAATTCCCAGTCTATAAGGCTAAAAGCTTGGATAAGTTGGCTGTTCTTTAAACGTTCTCTCGCTTCACAATTTAAAAAGGACATCTGGGATTCTCCTGATTTTGGAACTTTCCTCAGTATATCCTTTCCTCACTCTCCACTCAATTATGCAACGGTCTTTATAAAAGGCAAAGATATAAAAAAGGATCCATCCCTATGCCAAAAGATCATTCAAGCTTTCAAGACTTAGAAAAACAACTCGCCAAGGATGCTTTGGAAAAGGCCCTTAAAGATATCCATGGCGAGATCACGAAGGATATTGAGAAGAACAAAAACACCTTTTCCAAGGAGATTCAGAAAACTCTGACAGACTTTAAGACAGATCTCGAAAAAACCATCTCAAAAGAATTAGATCAGAGAATATCAGCCCACTTGAAAAACAACTTTTTAGACATTAGCACCAAGGTCACCTCCAACTTTTATGAGGCCTCCTCTCCTTTCTTAAAACAAGCAGAAGAAGATCTGACACGGCTTCATTTGCAAGGAGAAAACACTTTGACCTCTTGGAAAGCCATGATGTTGCAATATACAAGTCTATGGACAAAACCTTTTATGATTGCATTTTTTGCAGCTGCCTTTGCAGGAACGGTTATTTTCTTTTTTTGCACTTACCTTTTGTGGGGCAAGTACTCTCAAGAGATCCAAAATTACGAGAAAGTGCTAATGGATAAATCTCTTATTAAGCTTATAAAAGTTACACAAGCTCATCATGGAAATATATTGGATCAAGAAAAATTATTAGTTAGTGAAATTATTTCTTGGAATAAACGTTCACAGCTTAAAGACTATAAAGCAATAGCTCGAGGCCATTCAGCTCTAAATGGTCGTGGTAGTAATTATGCTCGTGGGTAGTCTCTCGAACACTTTTGTAAGAATAAATTTCACAAAATTCCACAACTCATACGGAAGCAGGAATTTCTTCTTGAGTCTGTTTCTAATCCTGCTTCTTGCATATTTGAATATCTTTCTCTTGTATCTTCTCCTCTTAATATAGATAAGGTATTTTGGATGCTCATATTCTCAAGAAATTTTTTGATTTCTCCTGGTTTTGTAACACTAATAACTTGAGTTAATTTTTCAACATCTTCAGTGAGAGCAACCAACTTCTTTTTAGACTCTTTCCCATAGAACCGTGTATAACCTACCAGAAGGTCTTTTATTAAAGAATAATTGACATAAGAAGCAAAGAGAAATGGCCCAAGAAAACCACCTACTGTAAGGAATGTAGCAACCCCCTCAGGAAGTAAATCCGTTAAAATATCCTCAACCATAAATCGGCCCACATAAGCTGTAACTACTGCTAAACATACAGAGATCACAGGTGTCGCTCTCATAAGTTTAGGATAAAGTGTGTGTTCTAACGATGGCTGTGGTGCTCCAGCAACTCGGTAAAAAGCTGTATCATATAATGAACGTCCCGTCTTAATGGTAGCATTCAATTCAAGCATAAAAATAGGTAGAGTACTCAAAGCAGCCATAGGCACATCGAAAGCTGGATTATCGTAGAGCATACCCCATGCTCCATATGCACAGACAGAGTTATGAATTACATTTATAAAAGCTGATGCACTAAGAGCGCTTACAAAAGCTGTTCGAGGATAGCCCTTTTTCCATGTCTCAGGAGTTTCTCCTGTAGAAACTTCTGAATGAGTTAGACTTAATAAGGAGTTAAGGTAATTTTCAACTGTCTGATTATCGACTTGGTAAAGTGAAGAGATAAGATTCTCTCTTTCCTCATCGCGCATCGTAAGGAGAGCAGGGATTGTTTTCTTTGATAGATGATTTATTATGAGCTGCTGTGTATCCAGGATAGAAGCTTCTATTTCGCTTTCTTCATTATCTTTCAGTAAAGAGCATTTTTTAATACAGCTGCCCGGTGCGGTAATGTGATTCAATAAAGTGAGGAAGCCATTTGTTTTAAGGGTATAATCCGAAGCAAAACTTATAAGTGCAAGCCATTTATAAATATTATATCTGGCGGCCATATATCCAGTTGGAACAGCTACAACTAAACCTAAAGCATGGGATGCAAGATGAGCAGGAAGAGTAAATTTTCTTTTTTGAAGCAAAGCCTTTTCTTCAAAGGATTGAGGGTCTAAACCTTTCACAAGGTTAAAATAAGACCATGATCCTATTCCTGATGTTGCTACCGTATTAGTAAGTCCTACACTCCAACTCACGATCTCATTGTTTCCACCAGCATCTCGACCAACTGAAAAGTAAGGAATGCCTGCTAAGCCACCAAGAACAACAGAAACCCCTTTTGTCACTTTGCGGAGAATTTTTTTAAGTCGAGCTTCTGGAATCTCTTCTTTGTTAACAAGATATTTTTGGATAAAAGAATAAAGGTAACTATCTTCTTGCCCGACTTCCCCCATAAGCAAGTGAGTTAGCTCTATTTGAGGGTGATCATCATCCTCTATTTGAGTAAATGATCTTTCATGATACTCATCGTTGCTTATTTGAATTAATTCTATTTCAAGAGGTTTGGAGTGATCTGACCTTTGAGTTTTAATGATAGCCTTAGGAGTTTCTTCTTCTTCAGTAAACATTGAGAAAGCATCGTTTATACTCAGTATGCTGCAAGCAGAGAGCGCCAAATATATTTTTGTAAAGTAAATATATTTCTTTTTCTGAAGATTTTCTTTTTTATTCATATAGCTCTCCTCTGAGTTGTTTAAGGGGAAAACTTTTCGCAAGGGTTTAAATTGGATTTAAATTTTCTTATCAACAAGCAGAAAAAACCCTCAGCCCCCTAGAAACACAATGTTTTTTAAACTCATAAGTATTATCTCTTATTTAAGTGCACACATATGCAGAAAAAAATAATTTTTCTGTTTAAAGCACCTCTTCATTATTCTAACTTCGCATGTTGGCCTATTCTAGCTTCGAGAGCGGCCATAGGATAATCATCCTCTCTAACTAATACAGCTAGGCGATAATAAGGACTGACAATTTTTCCAAAAAGACCTGTTAAAAGTCCTTGGGTTGTTTCATAATTAATAATTTTAAGAGAAGACTCAAAACCTACCATTTGAGTTAAATTTCGATTGATATCAGCAAATATAAATCGTGTAAAAAAATTAATACACCTTCGTGCATATGAGATGGATTCTCTATCATCTACTAGCTTTTCAAGGATCACAATTTTTCCATTAGGGAGGAGAACACGCTCTGCTTCTCTAAGAGCTAAAGTTGGGTTAGGTATTGACCCTAAAGATAAGGGAAAAAATATTTTATCAAATCTCTCTTCATTAAAAGGAAGAGCTTGGGCATCTCCAACAACACATTGATCTTCAGGAAATCCCAATAGCTGCGCTTTTCTTTTAGCAACTCTAACCATTTCTGAAGAGTAATCAAGAGCCCACACATGTTCCTTTGTTATTTCGTCAGGCAAAACTTCAAAATCTAATCCGCTTCCCTCTCCTATAAATAAGACTTTATCAGTTGGCTGCAATTCAAGGAGGTCCATAGCTTTAACACGTGCTGGTTTAAAACCACTTATGATATAATCCCACGCCCCTGTAGCGGATAATAGTTGATAGGACCAATTTTGTACTTTTCTGGCAACTCTGCTACAGCAGCCGGTTTCTTCAAAATCGCTCTCCATAGCCATTACTTGAGAAGTAAAAAGAAAGAAAATTAGAAATGTACGATATATCATATGCTCTCTTTATATTTTTATTAATCTTCAACATATTTATGATGAAAGTCAATTAGAAAAAATACAGGACCTTCCCCAGAAATTGATAAGCAAGTAGAGAAAAGGTAAGAGCATCTCTAGGATTGAGGTGCTTTCGGAAGTGAAAGAGTGTTTTTTTGAAAAAAATGGGGAAACTTTTTTGAATAAGTAAGATAGACTCCTTGGTGCAAAATCCATAAGGAAAACAAGGAGTCCGCACGCATGATACACCAACTCTCTCACAAAATTCGAGCCCAAATTACACTTTTTTCGGGGAAACTTTCGAGGGGATTAACAAAACCTAGGCAACGCTTTGTTGATGAAATGATTTATGGCTTAACTGCGGGGCAAAGTCTTATGCTTTCAGAAATCTCCCGTTCTCTCAATGAATCCATCCCTTTGGTGAAGACTGAAAACAGGCTCTGCCGTAACCTGGGAAAAAAAGACCTGTGCTTTCATATGCAGCGAGCTCTGGCGTCATCTCAAAGCCACCATATCAAAGAGGAGAGCCTTTTAGTTCTTGATCTGTCTGATATTTCCAAGAAGTATGCTGAACATATGCAGTATCTCGCTAAAGTCAGAGACGGTTCTGAAGGTGTGCTTGCCAATGGGTATTGGACATGCCAAGTCTTAGGTGTTGAGAGAGATAAACTCATTCCCCTTTATGGGCATCTTTACTCCTCTCTCGCTCCTGACTTTCGAAGTGAGAACCACGAGATCTTTAAGGCTATTCAATTTGTCTCTCATTTTACACACACCAAAGGAACGTGGGTGATTGATCGAGGGGGAGACCGGATGGCTCTCTTTGATTACTTCTTGGATCACGCTCAAGACTTTATCGTCCGTCTTACACAAAAGAGACATCTCTATAAGGGGCCTAAATCTTTGAACAAAAAGGATGTGTTGGATCTTGCAAGGACATGTCCTCTTCAAGAAAAGCGAGAGATAATTCGACAAAAGAATGGACGAGACTACACTATTACACTCAAGTATGGGAAACGCCTTGTCAGGCTTCCAGAGCGTCCCGATCGCCCTCTTTGGCTTGTTGTGCTTCATGGATATGGAGAAAAGCCGTTGATGATTCTGACGACGAAAGAGAAGCCAGCCTGGGATATTGTGGAGGCTTATTTTAGCAGGTGGAGAATCGAGGAGACGATCCGATTTGCAAAACAGGCTTTTGATATGGAAAACATTCGGCTTCTGACCTATAGAAGACTCCAAAATATGTATGCTCTCCTTATGGCAGCTCTAAGCTTTAATATGACTTACCTGTCATTAAAAACAAAGCTTCAGGCCATCTTTACAAAAGCGCTACAAGCCACAAAAACCCTCTTCGGTGTTCCTGACTTTCATTACTACACTCTTGCCTCAGGCCTTGCTCATGTCTTCCATAAAGCTCCAAAACCTCAGCCAAAGCCTCCTAACCTTTCTCATTACCTCCAACCTCAACTCCTTTAAAAAAATTGGGGAAGGTCCTGGAAAAAATAGAACTGAAAAAATAGAACTTAGAAAAAACAAGCTAAAATCATTACATAAAGTGAAATCATGCTAATTTTTAGAGATTACCAAGCTCGCCGCTTAAAGATGACCTAAGACTGTTCGTTTTTTACAAGAAGGTCTTTACAAAAGGCCTCAAAACTTAAGAGGAATCTGCTTCCATTGAATAATGGAAATAGAAGAGACAACCTTGTGTCAAACGCTACGAGGAGGAAATTGAAAACCTCAATCAGTTACTTGCCTTTTGTCTTTTAAGCACCATGTCCGATAAATCAAGAGACCTGGCTCAAAAAGCTGTCCTTGAAGATCCAGAGAAGGCTATAAAGTTATAGGTGATCTTAAAGACATTTGAATTGTCTTTTGGCATAGGGAGAGTAAACGAACGCCCATTAATTCATTTTTAATGAATTATCATTACAATTAAAAATAGGGAAATTTAACTTACAAAAAGGGAGGTCATTATGATGTTCATCATGCATATCAGCGCACTATTTGCCTTGAGCGTTTTACTTGCGAGTACAGTTCTTATTATTTGGTCATTGAGAGATCCAGGAAATGAGAGTGCTCTTGCTAAAACGGTTGGTTCACTTGTTTTTATAGCCTCTGTTCTTTCTTTAATTTGTATTGGCTATTACGGCCTAAAATATTGGGCTCAAGGAAATTTTGAAACTCCTGCAGGTATGTCCATGCCAATGGGCAATGACATGTCTCAAAAAATGATGCCCATGATGATGCAGCAAATGATGCCTATGATGATGGAGCATATGAAGGAACATATGGGGCAAATGGGAAATATGAGTAATATGGACAATATGGGGAACATGGGATCACATGAAAGTCATCATCCCACTTCTCAATAAATGACTATAAAAATAATTCTCAATGTAAAGGAAATCTAAAATGGATGAAAAGTTTCCTTCCCATCATAAAGATAATAAAGATCAGCCCAGTTCTTGGTGGTTCTCCACCCAAGGAATCGTGGCTATCTTATTTATTGGTGTTATTGGCTACTATCTGATAACAGAGCATACAGCCCATCTTTTCGGAATACTCCCTTTTTTAATCTTTTTGCTATGCCCTCTCATGCACCTTTTCATGCATCATGGTGGGCATGGAGGCCATGATAATAAAGATCATAAGATGTAATTGAGAGAAGAAGGATGGAAAATCTATCCCTAAATGGATATGGACTTTTGTCTCTTGTCTTTATAAATTCATTCATCTTCATTTTATTTGCCTATAGCTTTACAAAGTTAAAAACTCCACGGAACTGGCTGAGTTTTTCCCTTTTTTCAGTATATGTTATTGCTCATTTCACAGAAATGTATGGGTTTCCTTTCACGATCTATTGGTTTTCAGGGTGGCTCTCTAAATTGTACCCAAACGTAAACCTTTTTTCTCATGAGAATGGTCATATATTTCATACTCTTCTTGGCATGCAGGGAGATCCCCATCTTGGATTTTTTCATGCGTTGAGCCTCCTTTTTATTTTTTTTGGGCTTGGCACCGTGGTCTATGCCTGGGGCATTCTTTCTGAAACTCAAAAGAAAAATGAGCTCGCAACAACAGGTCCTTATGCTTTTGTGCGCCATCCTCAATATGTAGGATTTATTCTCATCATCTTCGGGCTTTTTGTTCAATGGCCAACATTGATTACTCTTATCCTTTTTCCCATATTAGCTACAGTTTATGTTCAGCTTTCCTATAAGGAAGACAAGGATTTGTTTAAGAAGTTTGGAAAAGAGTATGAAAAATATGCCAAGGATACCCCCATGTTTGTTCCACGGGCTTCCGAATTATAAGTCTCTAAAAAAGGGAGTATGATGATGTCTTTATTCGATTTTGCTCTGGGTATAGAACTTATAGGTTTAACATTAGGGGTAGGACTTTTAATTTGGGCGTTGCACAATAAAAAAAGAAATAACCTTCTCGCAAAGCTTAGTGGATTTCTCATTCTTATGTTAAGTATTATTGCTTTTACCATTCATCACTTTTTATAAATGCAAAACAATACTTTGTGATATTACCCATCACTCCTTTACTTTTTGACGATAAAAAAAATAATGATACTGGCCCATGCTCCAAAAAAACACCAAACTTTGTTTCTATTCATAAAATGATCTCTATCTATGCTATATCACTTTTGTCTTATACCTATCTTTTAAAAAGAAGAGAGCAATGAATGTTGTTAGCGTAAACTGCTACTACAAAGTTTACAAAGGGTTAAACTTGATACAATTTTACTATTGTTTTATAAAAAAAGATAGGGTATCTATCTTCATATCCTAAAATTCATCATTGTTTTTATCAAGCCTGCTTTAGATTATAGAGATAATTTTTAAGAGAAGTCAGCTTTTAAAAACCATAAAAAGGAAGCTCATCAGATGAATGCCAGGCAATTTATTCATTTGATGTTCCTGATGGGAAGTACTTTTATTTATGCAGACAAGTTATGTGCCAAGCCTTTGACACTAGAGAGTTTCTTATCTCAAGTTAGGTCAGGGAATCCAGATTTACAATCTTCTAAGCTACGAGCCGAAGCCTTAGAACAACGTATTGACCCTGCTGGTGCACTTGATGATCCGTTTGTTGCCGCTGGTGTAGACGACGTACCGTTCAGGGGTGGAAGCGATTACATAAGACGCTATCAAGTCAGCCAGTCTATACCCTTTCCGGGGAAACGCGCAGCAAGAGAAGCCATCGCTGAACATCGGGCGCTCTCTGCTCATAGTGATGCTGAGACAGTTGCTCGAGAAGTAACTGTTCTTGCTACTCAGGCTTTTTATAGGACATATTACAATGCAAAAGCCCTTGAATTAAATGATAAATTGAAGCAGCTCGTCCTAAGTTCTGTTGAAAGCATAAAAATTCATTACAAAACTGGGGAGGCCAATCATCATGACGTCCTATTAGCTAAAGTAGAGGCCTCTATTCTTGATGTTGAGAAACTGCGTCTTTTGCGGGATCAGAAAATCCTTCATGCATTGTTGAATGAGCTCAGAAGCTTGCCGCCTACGACACCTGTGGACGATTTAAGGATCCAATTTTCCGATAATAATTTACAAGAACCCGAAGTTCCAGATTTGAAGAATCAGCCCGAACTTAAGGCACTCGAATATAATGTGATGCAAGCAGAAAAAGAACAAAGGTTAGCGGAATTAGCTTATTTCCCAGACTTTGTCATTCAAGGCATGGCCCTGCAACCAAATTCCAGTAATATGGACATACCTTCAAGCTGGGGCCTTATGGTTGGGGTCAACGTTCCTCTTTACGTCGAACAAAAGCAGGCACCCCTCGAAAATGCAGCAATCATAGATAAGAAGGCTGCTGTCTTGGAGGAACAAAAGATTAAAAATCGACTCAACACCGAAGCTATAGATGCCAAAAAGCAGTTTGAGACAGCTAGGGATGTTGTTTCTCTTTATAAGACAAAAGTTCTACCTTCAACCCAACTAGCAGCTAAAAGTGCCAAGATTGATTATATAGCTAACAAAATATCCTTGATACAATATTTTGAGGTGTTGAAGGTACAGCGTACTCAAGAACTCGAATATCTTGCTGCCCAGATTGATGTTGAACTGGCAAAAATACGGATAAAAGAACTACTGACAGCTCCACCTATTTTAAAATTAGCACCCACCAAACCCAGCCTCTTCGAAACAAGTTCAATGAGAGGTGGAAGCATGGGAGGCGGAGACACGGTTTCGAGTACTGTTACCATGGGGCGGGATATGAGCGGACCAACACGAAAACCAAAATCTCCCTCAGGTGGTGGGAGTCGCAACGCCGGAATGGGAGGAGGAATGTAATGTACAGGTTTTTGTTTTTCCTATTTTTTCTCTTTTTAAATCTGAATGTTCTGGCGCAGCCCCATGCTGGACATAATATGAACTCTGGCAAGGCAGCCCCCCCTTCAGATCAAAGCCCACATTCATCTCAATCTAAAGATGATGCGCGTATCGCTGTAAATGTTCCACTTGAGCAACAAACTCGAATTGGCTTGAAAGTTTCCAAGGTAGAAAAAAGAGATGTTGTGCGAACTATCCGCACAATAGGAACTGTCACAGCTGATGAGACAAAAGAATATCATTTTCATACAAAAATTAATGGCTGGGTAGAGAAGGTTTACGCGGATTACGTTGGAAGGCGTATCCGGAAGGGAGAACCTCTTTTTGATCTCTACAGTCCCGATCTTGTCACAACACAAGAAGAGTACCTGGAAGCACGTAAACAACGAGATCCAACTGCCCAAGAAATCGCCAAAGCAGCAATTGATCGCTTGCTACTTTGGGGGGTACCACCATCGGAAATTAACAAACTTAAATCTTCAGAAAAAGTTAGAACAGCAGTCACCTTTGTTTCCCTTGCTGACGGATTCATTGCGAGTAAGAAAGTAGTTAAAGGAATGTATATTACTCCGGACATGGAGCTTTATCAAATTGATGACCTTGCTCACCTTTGGGTAGTTGTGACCCTTTATGAATATGATGTGACTACAGTTTCTGTCGGTGATGAGGTTGAACTCCGTCTACCCTATGACCCTGATGTAATTATTAAGGGAAAAATTAATTATCTCTTCCCTGAAATAGAGGCTGAAACCAGAACTGCAAAAGCGCGTATTGAGATTGATAATACGGATCAAAGATTGAAACCCAAAATGTTTGTTGATGTTGAACTCAAGAAAGACATGGGGATGTCTCTCCTTATTCCAGAGGATGCGGTGATCGACACGGGTACAAGAAAGATTGTTTTTGTTAAAACTGGACCTTCCAGTTTTGATCCAAGAAAAATTACGGTGGGACCACGTATCGGTAATGAAGTGGTAATTCTTTCTGGACTTACAGAAGGAGAGGAAGTTGTGACAAGCGCTCATTTTCTTATTGATGCTGAAAGTAAGTTCCGGGCAGTTCTTCAGACAGATAATGTTGCAAGTCCAGGCCACTCCGGACATAGCACTAAGTGAGAAAATCTTATGATTGAAAAGATTATTACATGGTGTGGGAGAAATTCTAAAATAACAATCATTGTTGCTGTTCTTTTGTCATTATGGGGTGCCTATTGCCTGAATAATATTCGAATAGATGCCATCCCTGATCTTTCTGAAACTCAGGTTATTATTTTCACAGAATGGATGGGAAGAAGTCCTGAGCTTGTTGAAAAACAAATCACCTACCCTCTCGTTACGGCGATGTTATCTGCACCGAAAGTATCTGTCGTACGTGGGTTTACGATGTTTGGCATGTCCTTTGTTTATGTGATTTTCAAAGACGGAACAGATCTTTACTGGGCAAGATCTCGGGTTGTGGAATATTTGTCAAAACTTGCAGGGCAACTTCCACAGGGCGTTACACCTTCTATTGGCCCTGATGCAACTGGAGTGGGATGGGTTTTCCAATATGCTCTTGTTGATCCTACAGGAAAATATAATCTTTCTGAAATCAAGACATTTCAAGATTGGTATTTAAAATATTGGCTGTCTTCTGTTCCAGGTGTGGCTGAAGTTGCCAGCGTCGGAGGTTTTAAAAAACAATATCAAGTGGAAGTCGACCCCAATAAGCTTGCAGCTTTGAATATTCCTATAGAAAAAGTAATTAACGCTATACGTAATAGCAATATTGATGTCGGCGGCAGGACACTGGAGATATCTGAGCGGGAATATTATGTGCGGGGATTGGGGTATGTGAAAGATCCTGTTGAAATCGAAAATATCTCAGTCGGTGTTGGTCCCAATAATACGCCTATCCGGATAGCAGATGTTGGGAAAGTGAACCTTGGCCCTAATATTCGAAGGGGGCTTGCAGATGTGAATGGTCAGGGGGATACAGTTGTTGGACTTGTAGTGCTACGACAGGGAGAAGATGTAGCACGTGTGATAGATGCAGTTGAGAAGAAGATCGAAGAAGTCAAAGGCGCTTTTCCTCCCGGTCTTGAACTCAAAATACTTTATGATAGATCTACACTCGTTAAGGAAGCTGTGGATACGTTGAGAGATACTCTCCTGGAAGAAATCCTTCTTGTCTGCATCGTTATTCTTATTTTTCTTTTCCATATTCGAAGCATTGTTGTCGTTGTCATTACTTTACCTTTATCCATTCTAATATCGATGATTCCTATGTATTATCTCGATATTAGCCTTAATATTATGTCACTGGGTGGGATTATCCTTGCCGTAGGTGATATTGTGGATGGGGTTGTTGTTTTTATTGAAAATACACATAAGAAGATCGCCGCAAATCATGGTGAAAGACCCACCCAGGAACTGGCAATTGAAGCCTGTAAGGAGTTAGGTCCCTCTATCTTTAGCGCCTTGTTAATCATTGGAATATCTTTCTTACCTATTTTTGCCCTACAGGCACAGGAAGGCAAACTTTTCCACCCACTCGCCTATACGAAGACTTTTGCTATGATTGCAGCTGCATTAGTAACCATTACAGTTACGCCGCCGTTGATCTCATATTTTGTTAAAGGACACATTCGCAAGGAACTTGAAAACCCGGTCAATCGCTATCTTCAGGGTATGTATAAACCCATTTTACAATGGTGCTTAAAACATGTTGCAATTGTCCTTAGTGGTATGGGCATACTTGTTACTCTTTCTGTGGTCGCATTTCTGCGCTTAGGCTCGGAATTCATGCCACCTCTGTGGGAAGGAGATCTCCTTTACATGCCGATCACCGTTCCAGGAATTTCTGTAACTGCAGCATCTGATCTTCTCACAAAACAAGGAGCAGCGATTAAGTCAGTACCAGAAGTCGAAACTGTCTTTGGAAAGGCGGGACGATTTGAAACCGCAACAGATCCGGCCCCTCTTTCTATGTTTGAGTATACAATACACCTGAAACCACGCAATCAGTGGCGAAAAGGCATGGATGACGATACACTCATTGCTGCACTCGATAAAGCGGTTGAGGTGCCGGGAGTGAATCGTGCGTGGACGAAGCCTGTACGAGGGCGTATCGACATGTTGTCAACAGGCATTAGGACTCAGGTAGGTGTCAAAATTTTCGGTAAAGACCTGAAAGTTATAGAAGAGATCGGCCAGCAATTAGAACGAGCTCTGAAAGATGTTCGAGGTACACGCAGCGTTTATGCCGAAAGAATCATAGGTGGATATTATTTGGATTTCGAGCCGGATAGAGAGAAGCTTCAACGATATGGTCTGAATGTGGGAGATGCCCTTATGGTCGTTGAAACTGCTGTGGGGGGAACGGAAATCTCTCAAACAATTGAGGGTAGAGAACGCTATACAATTAATGTCCGCTATCCAAGAGAGTTGAGGGACAGTATTGATAAGTTAAATCGTATCCTTGTGGCTACAAGCACGGGAGCTCAAGTACCACTTGGTGAACTTGGAAAATTTACCACCCACATGGGGCCACCTATGGTGTTAGATGAAAATGGTTCTCTTGCAGGCTATGTCTATATTGACTTGCAAGACAGGGATCCTGGGGGGTACGTAAATGACGCAAAAGAAGCTGTTAATAAGAACATTAAACTCCCTCCGGGTTACTTCATTTCATGGACGGGACAGTACGAGTATTTAGAACGCATGCAAAATCGCATGAAGGTTATCTTGCCACTCACTTTGTTACTGATCTTTGGCTTCTTATACATAAGCATGAAAGCTGTTTCCAAAGTTATCATGATCATGGCATCGGTCCCATTATCTCTCATCGGAGGTATCCTACTTATGTGGGCGCTGGGCTATAATACGAGCGTTGCTGTATGGGCTGGAGCTATAGCTCTCATTGGCGTTGCCGTTGAGACTGCCTCCATTATGGTTATTTTTCTCAATGAAGCTTGGAAGAAGAGGTCTGATGAGGGTAAGTTAAATACACAAGACGAGCTGATAGACGCGACAATGCAAGGGGCTCAAAAAAGCCTAAGACCAGTTATGATGGCTGTTTGTATGAATATTTTTGGTCTTGTGCCTGTAATGGTTGCCACAGGTATTGGCGCCGATGTTATGAAACGCCTTTCTTCTCCAATGTTTGGAGGCCTTATTTCTCTTTTAATACTCACTCTCATCGTTATTCCCGTTCTCTATAAAATATATGAAGAGAGAGCCCTGTTAAGAGCAAGGAGAACATAATGAATTTGGAAGTGACGACTCCATGGGCAAAATCAGCTTCAGAAATTCTAGATCTTCTTAAGACTTCACCCACGGAAGGTCTTTCCTCACATCAAGCAAAAGAACTTTTGAAAACATATGGCTACAATGTCCTTAAAGCAGAAGAGAAAATCACCCCATTAACAAGATTTTTGCTTCAACTGAAAAGTCCAGTTGTTATAACGCTTTTGGTTGCGACGGTTGTATCCGCTCTCGTTGGTGATACTACGGATGCTATCGCGATTTTCACAATAGTGATTATCAATGCAATTATTGGTTATGTTCAAGAAGCGAAGGCCGATACTGCCGTAGAAGCTCTAAAAAAGCTCTCCGCTCCCAAAGCTCGCGTCATCAGAGAAGGCAGCATTCAGGAAGTATCCGCTGCGGACGTTTGCCTAGGTGATATTCTCATCTTTGAGGCAGGTGATTATGTCTCTGCAGATTGCAGAGTTATTCAGGCGAACCAGCTTTCGGCAGATGAGGCGATTCTAACAGGCGAATCCCTTCCCATCGATAAAGAATCCTTTCCAGTAGAAAAATCCGCACTTCTGGGGGAAAGAAAGAACATGCTATTTGCCGGCACAGCCATTACAACGGGCACAGCGCGAGCGGTCGTTACAGCGACTGGCATGAATACTGAAATGGGGCAGATTGCAGGAATGCTGGAGGCTACTGAGGTAGGCAAAACCCCTCTTCAAGGACGCTTAGAACAGATTAGTAATAGACTTCTTATTTTTTGCCTCCTGGTTGTTATTCTCGTTGCTATTTTAGGTGTGATTCACGGTGAGAAATGGCTGGATGTTCTGATGACGGCAGTTAGCCTTGCTGTTGCTGCCATTCCTGAGGGACTTCCCACTGTCGTTACCCTTGCACTCGTACTAGGTGTTCAACGGATGGCAAAGCGAAATGCCCTTGTTAGGCGTTTATCTGCTGTCGAAACCCTTGGCTCTACAGACGTTATTTGCACAGATAAGACAGGAACACTCACCACTGGAAAAATGCGAGTACGAGAAGTTTTTACACTTTCAAGTGGAATTGAAAAAGAAGAAGAGGTTAAAGCCAATCATGAAGACTTCAGAAAGCTTACTGAAAGTGTTGTCCTGTGCTCCAATGCGTCCCTCAGTAGGGATGATTTAGCGACAGGAGATCCAACAGAAGTGGCTCTCCTTTATTTGGCGAATAATCATGGTTTAGAGACTAATCAGCTGAATGCTACATATCCAAGGCTGACCGAATGGAGTTTTGACAGCGATAGAAAACGAATGAGTGTTGCTGTTCAGGCTGGCTCTGAAATCATCATCCACTGCAAGGGAGCACCAGAGGCAATATTGCCTCTTTGCCAGTTAAGTGAAAAAGATAAGGCAATGATCCTACAAAGCGTCGAAACTCTTTCTTCTAAAGGGAGACGACTATTAGCCGTTGCTGCAAAAATCCTGCCTGAATCTTTGCAAGGATTCAACGTGGAGCGTTACAAGGACCATACTTCGATTGAAAATGATCTAATGTTTTTAGGTCTTATCTCTATCGCAGATCCACCAAGGCAAGAAAGTATTCTCGCCATTCAGGAATGTAAAGCAGCGGGAGTCAAGGTTGTGATGATCACCGGCGATCATCCTATAACGGCCAAAGCCATTGCCCGCGAACTCGGTATTGTCGAGGACGGAAAATTTGACCAAGTCATGACAGGCAATGAACTGGAAAAAATATCGGCACAAGATCTCGAGAGGCAAGTTGAGAAAATAGCTGTTTATGCCAGAGTATCTCCAGAGCATAAGCTAAAGATTATCCAAGCTTGGCAAAACAAAGGAAATATCGTTGCTATGACTGGAGATGGCGTTAATGATGCCCCTGCCCTTAAGCAGGCGTCAATTGGCGTTGCCATGGGCAAGGGGGGCACAGAAGTTGCCCGCCAAGCCTCTTCTATGATTTTAACGGATGATAATTTTGCGACAATTGTTTCAGCTGTTGCGGAAGGCAGGGCCATCTATGGTAATATTCGCCGGACTATGCAGTATCTTTTGTCAGGAAATATGGCAGAAATACTAACCGTACTAGGTGCAGCCTTAATGGGCTGGCCGACTCCGTTGGCACCGATCCAGCTTCTCTGGATCAATCTTGTGACAGATGGCCTTCCTTCCCTAGCGCTTGCTATGGAACCCGTACCAAAAAATGTCCTAAAAGTAATAAGAAAACCCTCTTCAAGAACCTTTTTTGACCGAAGTTTTTATCAGGAAACAGCCTTTGTCGGCATCATTACCTCGATCATGACTCTTGCTATCTATGCCTATATGCTGAGAACGGCAGATGAGGCCACGGCCAAGACATATGTATTTTCATTCCTTGTTTTTTCAGAACTCTTTCGATCTTTTGCTTGCAGAAGTGATCGCCTAACCGCTTTTCAAATGGGGATAACTTCCAACCTTTTCCATTTAGCAGCTGTTTCCATTCCTGTAGCATTTCAGATTTTTCTCCACCACTTTGATCTTTTTCGTGATTTGTTCAAAGTGGAAATGATAGGCTGGGGAGACTGTTTAATACTGATCGTTTTGACCCTCATACCTGTGACTCTCATTGAGTTAAAAAAATGGTATATGCAATTAAGAGTTAGGTAACTGTTTAATTATCTCATCAGTACATATTTTCCGGGAGCATCTCTTAAGGGGTTTAGGGCTAGCTTTGCATTACCCATAGCTGGGGGTTTTGATTTTTTACCTGATCCCTTAATGAGCCACTCATGCCATGATGGCCACCAAGACCCCTCATGTTGTTCTGCTTTCTCACCCCACTCTTCATGTGAAAGATGAGTTTCATCTTTTTTGTGGGTCATGATTTGGAAATTACGATGAGGATGGCCAGGTTCACTTACAATGCCTGCATTATGCCCCCCACTTGTTAAAACAAAAGTAATATCTGTATCAACAAATAAATGGATTTTGTACACAGACTCCC
>JAKFXB010000090.1 GCA_021731585.1 Alphaproteobacteria bacterium | reverse complement strand
TTGTGGAAGGATATGTATCAAAAAGAAGAAAATTAACTTAAGCACTGTTTTTGCAGGACAAAAAGTAGGAATTACAGAAACAGAGGAGGGTATATGGCTTGTTTCTTTTATGCAATTTGATCTAGGACTATTTTGATGAGGACTCTTGTAGAGTGGAACCTTTAGATAACCCCTTCAAGGAAAAAGTGTTACCCATGTCCTCGGTATAATCTGTTACCTATGTCACAGGAACGGACCAAAGTAGTTACTGGAGCGGGCGAAGGGATTTGAACCCTCGACCCCAACCTTGGCAAGGTTGTGCTCTACCCCTGAGCTACGCCCGCTTAAATAGGTGGGGTCATCATAACCAGGATTGGCCTATTTTCAAGAGGGAAATGGGATTCCATTGTAAAATTTTTACGATTTTATATAATCATTTGAAAATTAAATGTTTTTGGAGAAAATTTTGGAAAGTTTTTGTGTAGCTCCTTTTCTTGAAGGGTGTGGTACGGGAGCGGGCTTAATTATTGCTATCGGGGCTCAAAATGCTTTTGTTCTTAAACAAGGGATTTTAAAAAATTTTGTTTTTATAACGGCCCTTATATGTGCGTCGATTGATGCTCTCCTTATCTGTATAGGCGTAGGTGGCTTTGGGGCTGTTGTGGCTTCAAACATACTTCTTTTGACGATTGCAAGGTGGGGCGGAGCTGTCTTTTTGGGATATTATGGATTTCGTTCTTTTCGTTCAGTCTTTAAGTCTGAATCCCTTAAAATTGAGGAGAGCCGTGAGCGTCCAAATCTAAAAATGACTATAGGGATCGTTCTGGCTCTAAGTTTTTTGAATCCTCATGTTTACTTGGATACGGTTGTGCTTTTGGGAAGTATTGGAGCTCAATTTTCTGAATTCGAAAGAATATTCTTTGCTTTGGGGGCGATTCTTGCCTCTTTTATCTGGTTTTTTACCTTAGGTTATGGAGCAGGTTATTTAGGGCCTTTTTTTCAAAAACCACTTTCATGGAAAATTCTTGATTTTTTCATTGGTTGCGTGATGTGGGCTATTGCGCTTTCTTTGATTTTATGGACGCCAAGCTGAGTTTGTTCTTAAAAGCGTTCTTTCAATTTATCGCTAACATTCTTGGAAACAAAAGGAGTTGTGTCCCCCTTTAGACGGGCAATTTCCTTGACAAGATGAGAGGCGATCAATTGGCATTTTCCAGAGGCGACAAGGAAAACCGTTTCGATCTCTGGACATAAGGTACGGTTGGTTCCGGCCATTTGAAATTCATATTCAAAGTCTGAGACGGGACGGAGCCCTCTCACAAGAATGTGGGCGCCTTCTTGCTTAGCAAAATTGACGAGAAGGGTATCAAAGGGTTTCACGACAATTTCAACCCCCTGAGGGGGCAAAAGAGACTTAATCTCCTGTTCAATAAGTTGAATGCGCTCTTCAATCGAAAACAAGGGCGTTTTTTCACTATTGGTTGCCACAGCAATGATAAGACGATCAAGAATGCACGTGGCTCGTTGAATAATGTCAAGATGGCCCAGGGTAATGGGGTCAAATGTGCCAGGATAAATGCCGATATGTAATGGCTTAGCCATTATCCAGCTCTTCTAGCTCTTCATGTCCATCGTCTTGAATGCGGGCAACAGAAACAACGGCTTCATCCTTATCAACCCGGAAAAGCGTGACGCCTTGAGTACGTCTTCCTGCAATACGGATGTCATGAACAGGGCAACGAATGAGCTTACCCGTATTTGTTACAAGCATAATGTCATCTTCAGCCTTGATGGGGAAGGAATCCACGAGTTTCCCTGTTTTAGCGGTCACGTCCATGGTAGTAATTCCTTGGCCACCTCGGTTTGTACAACGGTATTCATAAGCAGAGCTGCGCTTTCCAAAACCATTTTCACTGACGGAAAGAATAAACTCTTCAACCGCAGCCATCGCCTCAAAGCGTTCTTGAGATAAGGAAATTATGGCCTCATCATTAGCTTCATCCCCTTCCTGACGACGGAGCTTCATGGCTTGTTTCAGATAAGCATCCCGCTCTTCAATAGTAAAATCAACTTGATGAAGAATAGACATAGAGACGATTTTATCTCCTTTCGTGAGACGAATTCCACGAACGCCCGTTGAGGTCCTTCCAACGAATTCACGGACGTCAGTCACAGCAAAACGAATGCAACGGCCTTCTCTTGTTGTTAAAAGCACATCATTTGTCTCGTCACAAGAGCTGACAGCAATAAGTTGCTCTCCTTCTTCCAGCTTCATGGCAATCTTTCCATTAGCTCGAATATTCGTGAAATCGGAAAGAGCGTTTCTTCTGACCTGCCCCGAGGAAGTAGCGAAGAGGATATGCATCCTTTCCCAGAGTGCTTCATCGTCGGGCATAGGCATAATTGTGGAGATTGTCTCGCCCTCTTCGAGAGGCAAGAGATTCACAATGGCTTTACCGCGTGCTTGAGGCGTGCCGAGAGGAAGCTTATAGACCTTCATTCCAAAGACACGTCCCGAGGTTGTGAAAAACAACATTTGGGTATGGGTGTTGGCCACAAAGACTTCTGAAACTGCATCTTCCTCGCGGGTGGCCATGCCAGAGCGTCCCTTGCCCCCGCGCTTTTGCGCACGGTAAGTTGTCACAGGAACGCGCTTGATATATCCCCCAAGACTGACGGTGACGACCATGTCTTCCCGTTGAATGAGATCTTCCTCATCCGCATTCATTTCAGCATCTTCAATGGTGGTGCGTCGGGGCGTTGCGTAATTTTCTTTGATTTCAATAAGCTCTGTACGTAAAATTTCGAGACGGCGATCGCGTGAGCTTAGGATGTGGAGATATTCTTTAATTTCCCCCACAATTTCGTGAAGTTCTTGAGCAATCTTTTCCCGCTCAAGGCCAGTGAGGCGATGAAGTCTTAGATCAAGGATAGCTTTGGCTTGAGCCTCTGACATCTTGTAAGTGCCATTAATAATTGGATACCCAGGCTCATCAATAAGTTGAATAAGAGGCTCAATATCTTGCACAGCCCAAGGACGAGAGAGAATTTGATCTTTCGCCGTTTGTGGGTCAGGAGCTTTTCGAATGAGGGCAATCATTTCATCAAGATTCGCAACAGCTAAAGCAAGGCCCACTAAAGTATGAGCACGATCCCGCGCTTTCTTGAGTACATATTGCGTGCGCCTTGTAATAACTTCCTCGCGAAAGAGAATAAAGCACTCAAGGATTTCCTTGAGTCCCATTTGTTGAGGGCGCCCTCCATTCAGGGCAAGCATGTTTACCCCAAAGCTTGTTTGAAGAGGAGTCATTGTATAGAGACGATTAAGAACGACTTCAGGGATGGCCTCTTTTTTCAATTCAATAACAACCCGAACCCCGTTACGATCTGA
This sequence comes from Alphaproteobacteria bacterium, assembly GCA_021731585.1. Taxonomy (GTDB): domain Bacteria; phylum Pseudomonadota; class Alphaproteobacteria; order UBA9655; family UBA9655; genus UBA9655. Next base: position 15,169 of record JAKFXB010000090.1, on the reverse strand, counting down.
CTCATCTTGAAGATTAGAGATGCCTTCAAGCTCTTTATTAATAACGAGCTCCGCCATGCGCTCAATCATTTTGGCTTTGTTGACTTGGTATGGAATTTCCGTGACAATGATGGCTTCTCGATCTTTCCGAATGGTTTCAATATGGGTCCGGCTGCGAATAATAAGAGATCCACGACCTGTTTTAAAAGCGCTATAAATACCCCTTCTTCCCATGATGAGCCCACCTGTTGGAAAATCAGGGCCTGGAATATGTTCCATGAGTTCTTCAACGGTTAAATCAGGGTTTTCAATCAGAGCACAGCAACCGTCAATGATTTCTCCTAGGTTATGGGAAGGAATATTTGTGGCCATGCCTACAGCGATACCTCCAGCACCATTGACAAGAAGGTTGGGGATACGACTGGGAAGAACGGACGGCTCTACGGTTGATTCATCATAGTTGGCTCTAAAATCTACGGTTTCCTTATCAATATCCATAAGGAGGTAGTGAGCTGGGCGAGAAAGGCGCGCTTCCGTGTACCTCATCGCCGCCGCAGGATCTCCATCCATGGATCCAAAGTTTCCTTGGCTGTCGATAAGAGGAAGTCGTAAGGAAAAGGTTTGAGCCATACGGACTAAAGAATCGTAAACGGCTTCTGTGCTATGAGGGTGGTATTTCGCAATAACGCCTCCCACGATGTGGGCTGATTTTTTGTGGGGGCGACTATAATCGTATCCTGACTCATACATGGCGTAGAGAATGCGCCTGTGAACAGGCTTAAGTCCATCGCGAACGTCAGGCAAAGCACGGCTAACGATCACGCTCATCGCGTAATCGAGATAAGAGTTTTTCATCTCATCTTCTATATTTACAAAAGGAATGGCCTTGTTTTCAGTCAAAGGGAAGCTCCTTTAAAAAACTTAAAATGGAATCTCGTCGTCAATTTCACCTAAAGAAGCGGGTTCTTCACGGGCGCTATTTTTAGGTGCCTCAAAGGAAGCAGTCTCGTTATCTGCGCCTTGGCCTCGGCTATCCAGCATGGTTAATTCGCCCCGAAAACGCGGGATGATAACTTCTGTTGTGTAACGCTCTTTCCCTTCCTGATCTGTCCATTTGCGGGTTTGGAGTTGTCCTTCAATGTAAATTTTAGCGCCCTTGCGGAGGTACTTATCAGCAACGTCAGCAAGATGTTCATTAAAGATCACAACCCGATGCCATTCCGTACGCTCTTTGCGCTCTTGGGTGCTTTTATCTTTCCATTGTTCGGAAGTGGCTAAAGTAAGGTTAACAATTTTCATGCCTTCCTGAGTCATACGGACTTCAGGATCTTTTCCTAGGTTTCCTACTAAAATGACTTTATTAACGCTGGCTGCCATCATTTTCCCCTTGCTTTTCAGAGTGACCCTATTGTTATAGGCCATCTTATTTTGAAGTGCCATAGATATATTATAGTATTTTGAAGTTTCTCTTTTTTTATCCCCTTAAATGTGGCACCTTAGGTGCTAGGGATTTCTCTGATAGGAGAGAAAATGGGGTACAAAGTTTTACGGGGACTACTATTTTTGCCGATTTTTTTAAGCTCTGCCTACGGGGAAGAGATTCCCGATATATCGCTGCGCTTTTATGCTCAATGGGATGTGGGAGAGAGGGCTCGTCAGAAGCTGGACAATACCTTTGGCCCTCAAAGGGTGAGCTTTGATATCAAAGGAAAGGTAACTCCCCACAATCTTCCTTCAGATCAAATAAAGCGCTGGATGCGGCTTTATGAGCTTTGCATGAGTGATGGGTGCTATTATTGTGATGCGGACGAAGGCACCTGTGAAACAGGCACCTGTGGCCACAAAAATGCCTCTTGCAAACCCCATATGAATTCACAGGGACTTCCTAAATGTGGATCTCAGTGTGCTGATTACGCGTTTATCGCAACTCTTCCTTAGAACGTTCTTTCATAAAGAAAAGGGCAATGGCCCCAATAAGAGAGGCACCGCCTAGGTAAAGGGCGGGCGCCGCATTATTGTTTGTATAACTTATAAGAGCCGTTGCAATAAGTGGCGCACTTCCCCCGAAGATCGCCATACTTAAGCTGTGGGAAATGGATATGCCTGAAGAGCGGACCGTAAGGGGGAAGAGCTCGACAAGGGTTGCGGGAATCGGGGCAAAGAATGAGCCCATAATAAAGGAAAGAGCAACTTGAGCCATAAGAGCTGAAGTAAAGCCACCCTCAAGGGCAATGAAGAGAGGATAAGCAAAGAAGGTAAAAGCAAGGGCGCTTGAGATTAAGACCACCTTTCTCCCAATTTTATCAGAAAGCCATCCGGAAAGAAGAATGGCGATACCCATGCCGAGCATACCAACGGTTGTTGTCAAAAGACTTGTCACCATTGAAAAATTGAGAAGAGACGTTAGATAATTATTAATAAACGTAACAATCATATAAAATCCAATAGAAAGGGAGAGCTCGATGGTAATGACATAAAGGATCATCCTCGCGTGGGATTTAAATAGTGCAACAATGGGCGTTGAATGCTCTTTGTGGAGGGCTTTAGCTTGTTTAAACTGCTCCGGCTCATCTACCGTCCGGCGCATGATGGAGCCCACAAAGCCGCCAACGATGCTGATAATAAAGGGGATGCGCCATCCCCAAGCATAGAGCTCTTCTTGGGAGAGGAAATGACAGGTTGACGTTGCAACAGCGGATCCTACCAAGATTCCCACTAGAAGACTAAAAACAACCCAACTTCCATAAAGACCGCGATTCCCTGTATTGGCATGCTCCACAACAAAAATCATAGAACCTGTGAACTCACCGCCCATGGAAAGGCCTTGGGCTAAGCGAATGAGCGTTAAAAGAAGGGGAGCAAACCATCCAATTTGAGCATAAGTCGGCAGGAGACCAATAAGAGCTGTTGGAATGGCCATCAGGTAGATTGACCATAAAAGCGCATCCTTGCGCCCAATCTTATCGCCAATGTGCCCAAAAATAACCCCACCTAGGGGCCTCATGATAAATCCCGCCGCAAAAATGCCAAAGGTGGCCATCAGAGAAGCAAAGGTACTAAAGTTAGGAAAGAAAAGTTGCCCAATGGTTTTTGCAAAAAAACCATACAAAGCAAAGTCATACCATTCAAGAGCATTGCCTATCATGCAGGATAAAATAACTTTTCGAATATAACTTCCTTTATGGGGAACACTTAAGGATTCTTGAGTAATTACAGCAGCTGTCAATTAATTCACTCCAAACAAAAGGGGGTTTGCCCTTTACCTCAACAGACCTTCATCTAAATGATCTCAGCTAGGTTTGGCAAGAGAAAGTTATAACTTATTGAAATAAAACGATTATACTTTTGTTTTGTTTGTAGGGCTTCTCCTTCTCTTTAGAAAGGGATTTAAGAACTGGAAACTTCCTTGAAATCGTTGGATTTTCGCCTATAATGAAAAGGAAGTTCAAACATGAAAAAGCTATGGAATCTCAGGATAAATCCTCAACAACGTATTTAGAATTCGAAGATAATTCTCTTCTTATCGAGCTTTTTGGAAGTCAGGAAAGCAACTTAAAGCTGCTTGAGAAGGAATTACCTGTCATTATCTCAACCCGAGGTAATCAAGTTGTTATCCAGGGAGAAGAGGAATCCACACGTATTGCTGGCTCGGTTTTGGCCTCTCTCTATCTTCACCTTCAAGAAGGAAAACACATAGATTCAACCGATGTTATGATGGCTCTTCGGCATGCCAACGACAAAGAATTCCATGATGCAGTTTTTCTCACCACAAAACGCCGGGTTATTACGGCGCGCTCCCACCAACAAGTGACCTATATTCAATCTTTGAAGGAAAACGAGCTTGTCTTTGCCGAAGGCCCTGCAGGTACGGGAAAAACTTATTTAGCCGTTGCCTTTGGCGTTGAAATGATGCTTGCGGGGAGAATGGATCGGCTTATCTTATCGCGCCCTGCTGTGGAGGCCGGGGAGCGCCTTGGGTTTTTGCCAGGGGATATTCGAGAGAAAGTCGATCCTTACCTGCGCCCTCTTTATGATGCGCTCCATGATATGTTGCCTCTTGAACAAGTCACGAAAAAGCTGGCGTTGGGAGAAATTGAAGTGGCTCCTCTTGCTTTTATGCGTGGAAGGACTCTTTCCGATTCGGTCATTATTTTGGATGAGGCTCAAAACACAACTGAAGTGCAAATGAAGATGTTTTTGACGCGCCTTGGTAATAACTCTCGCATGATCATCACAGGAGATCTGACCCAAATTGATCTCCCTAAGGGAACACCCTCAGGACTCCAGGACGCCATGACAACCCTCGCAGGGGTTAAGGGCGTGGGGTATATTAACTTTACGGAGCGGGACGTAGTACGTCACCCCCTGGTTTCACGTATTGTAAGGGCTTATGAGCGAAAAAAAGCCCATCATTAATTTTATTATTTCAGAAAAAAGCTGGAAGACGGTCTCTCCTTTGTTGGAAAACGAAATCACCCTTGCTCTTGAAAAAACCTCTCATACTTTGAAGGAAGATTTTTCCCAAAAAGAAGTTAGTGTTGTTCTGACAACTGATGAAGAAGTGCACACTTTTAATAAAACTTTCCGTCATCAAGATAAAGCAACCAATGTGCTTTCTTTTCCTTCCGATGAAAAGGCCGAGCTTGGGGATATTATTTTGGCCTATGAAACTGTTTTAAAAGAAGCCCAGGAATTAGGTATTTCAACCCTTCATCATACCCTGCATCTGATTATCCATGGTTTTTTGCATCTTTTAGGGTATGATCATGAAAAAGAACATGAAGCAGAAAAAATGGAAAGTTTAGAAATAAAGATTTTACAAACGCTCAACATTCAAAACCCCTATGAGGATCAATGAAAGACTGGCGATCGTATTTCCCTTTTCTTTTTAAGAAAAAGGAGGGAGATGGCTCTTTAAGAGAAACTATTGAAGAGCTGATTGAAGAAGAGGAAATTGAAGATACGTCGCTCGCCCCTGATGAGCGAGAAATGCTCACAAATATTCTAAGCTTGCGTGACTTAACTGCTAAGGATTTGATGATCCCGCGCGCTGAGATTATTGGTGTTTCCCATGACTCTTCCCTTGAACAGGTCATTGCGGTGTTTAAATCCAGTCAAGTCATGCGGCTTCCAGTGTATCGCCAAACCCTCGATGATATTTTGGGCTATACTCATCTGCGAGACCTTATTGATAGTACGAGCACACCAAAGAATTTCAAAATTCAAGCCCATCTTCACAAAATTGACTATATTTCTCCTTCCATGCGTATTTTGGATTTGCTTTTAAAGATGCGCTCAACGGGTGAAAAAATGGCCATCGTGGTTGATGAGCACGGAGGGGTCGATGGCCTTGTGACCCTCAATGACCTAGTTGAGGAAATTGTGGGCGATATTCAAGATGTGGCCCAGATGTCAACGCCTCTGCACTTCTTTCGCCGGCCCGATGGGATTGTGGTCGTCAATGGCCGCATGGACATTGAAGAGTTGGAAAAGAAAGTGGGCGCCATTCGAACAGAGGAGGAAAAGGAAGAAGAGATTGATACAATTGGGGGACTTGTTCTTCATTTGACCGATCGCATTCCTCAAAGGGGAGAATTAATTGCCCATCCTTCTGGCATCGAGTTTGAAATTATTGAGGCCGATTCACGCCGCATTAAACGTTTGGAGATACATGGACTACCTGACAACCCTGCATAAATCTTGGTTTATAAGAGGTCTCGCTTTTCTTTTGGGTGCCCTTGGGGCCTTGGCCTTTGCTCCCCTTTTTGTTTTTCCAGCTCTGCTTCTTTCCTTTGGCGCCATATGGTTTTTGCTGGATGTGGAAATTGAGGAAGGATCCTCATTTCTCCGTATTTTCTCTCTAGGATGGTGGTTTGGACTCGGCCATTTCACCGTAGGCCTTTATTGGATAACCTATGCCCTGACCGTTGATTTGAAAGCTTTTTGGTGGTTGGTTCCCTTTGCTTTATTTGGGATTCCTTCGGTACTCGCCGTCTTTACGGGGGCTGTATTTGCTTTGACGAAAGTGTGGCCCTATCAAGGCATTAGTCGCGCCTTTGCCTTTGCAGGCATTTGGATTGGATTTGAATGGCTAAGAGGCCATCTCTTCACAGGGTTTCCTTGGAATTTATTAGGTTACAGCTGGGCCTTCAGCCCCGAGATGATGCAAATGGCTTCGATAAGCGGGGTTTATGGGCTCAGCCTTCTAGCAATTCTCTTGAGTATTTTCCTTGGTTATTTGATTGAGAAAAACTATTTTGAACGAACGCTCGCCATTTCAATTTATTTACTTGTCCCCCTTCTTTGGGTATGGGGTCATCATCGCTTGAATCATCCCGAAATAATGGAATCCCCCCCGCTCGCTCTTCGCATCGTTCAACCCAATATTCCTCAGACCCTCAAGTGGGATCTGGCTCAAAAGGAAGACAATTTTCGCCAACTTTTGGAGATGACCGCCCAGCCTTCATCCCTTGATCTGAAGGCTGTGATTTGGCCCGAGTCGGCAATTCCTTTCTTTTTAGAACAAGATAGTTTTCGGCGCATGCTTATTGCGGAAGCCTTGCCAAAAGGTGCTCTTTTATTTACGGGTGCTCTGCGTTTAACAGGTCCAAAAGAGGTCAGAAACAGCATCCTTGTCTTGGATAAGGAAGGAAATATCCTTGCCTCCTATGATAAGGCTCATCTCGTTCCTTTTGGGGAGTATGTTCCATTTCGGAAAAATATTGATGCCATTTTTGGAGAAGGCTCCATTAAAAAAATAACCATAGGCGCCCTTGATTTTAAGGCAGGTTCCGGGCCCGAATCGGTCGCTCTTCCCAATGATTTTCCGTCCTTTAGCGGCCTTGTGTGCTATGAAGTTATTTTCCCTAGCGCCGTTATTAATACGGTTCAAGAGCGCCCCAAGTGGATACTCAATGTAACCAATGATGCCTGGTATGGAAATACATCCGGCCCTTATCAGCACCTTGAAATGACCCGCATGCGTGCCATTGAAGAGGGAGTTCCGCTAATACGTGCCGCTAATTCTGGAATTTCAGCTGTCTTTGATGCCTATGGGCGTATGAAGGGGAGAATTAAGCTGAGTACAACGGGCATTTTGGACGTTTTTCTGCCCCCACCCACCCAAACAAAACCTCCTTATGCCCTATGGGGTGACTGGATCACCTTAGGCCTTCTTGTCATTATTTTTGCTTTTGCAGGACTAGTTGTCTTAAAAGAGTACTTTGATGAATAATTTTATTTTTACAAGCGAATCCGTCTCCAATGGCCATCCAGACAAGGTGTGCGACCAAATTTCCGATGCCATTGTAGATGCTTACCTGACCCAAGATCCTCAAGCACGGACAGCCATCGAAACCATTATCGCCCCCAACCGCGTTCTTGTTTTTGGAGAAGTAAAAAGCACGGCATCTCTTGTTCGCAAACAGATTGATCAGATTATTCGGGACTGTATTCGTAAAATTGGGTATGAAGAACCGTTTTTTGACTGGCAAACGGTCAACATAGAGGTGAGCCTTAACATTCAGTCTACCGATATTTCACGCAATCTTGATATGGGTCAAGGTGCTGGGGATCAAGGGATTATGTTTGGATATGCTTCATGTGAAAACGAAGAACTGATGCCTACACCTCTCTTTTTTGCACATAAACTCATGCGGTTTTTGGGGGAGGATCAAAAGGCAGGACTTCTCCCTCAACTGGGTCCCGATGGAAAGTGTCAATTTTCTGTAAAATACGAAGACCATAAGCCCGTAGGGACAACGGCTATTGTTGCCTCCATTCAGCATGTTGAAAGTGTCACCTCAGCGGAGGTGAAAGGACTTCTTCTTCCCTATGTTAAGAAGATTTTACCGGAAGGCTGGTATTGTGGAGATGACCTCTTTTATGTCAATCCAACGGGCCGGTTTGTTCAAGGGGGCCCTGAAAGCGATACGGGACTTACGGGTCGCAAAATTATTGTGGATACTTATGGCGGCATGGCTCCTCATGGGGGCGGCGCTTTTTCTGGAAAAGATCCCACAAAGGTGGATCGCTCAGCGGCCTACATGGGCCGCTATATGGCTAAAAATATTGTGGCGGCTGGCCTTGCGGGCCGCTGCACCTTACAACTTTCTTATGCTATAGGACGTGCTGATCCCACCTCCTTTTATCTTAACACCCACGGAACGGGCCTTGTCCCCGAAGCTAAGCTCACCCTTTTGTTACGGGATCTTTTAGACTTAACGCCCCGTGGTATCCGGAAAAGACTAGTCCTCGAAAAACCCATCTACCAGCGTACGGCTTGCTATGGTCATTTTGGGCGGGAAGTTGAGCCTGATGGGGGCTTTTCTTGGGAAAAACTTGACCTTGTGGATGAATTAAAACGACAATTATTGGGATGAGGGGGTATGTTATTTCAACTACCAGAATCTGGGATTGATCTCCTTTTAGAAGATAATAAGACCCTTGAATATCTTTCGTCTCAAAGAGTGGGGATGATGACCCATCAAAATGCCTTGACCCAAACCTATCAAGTTTCAGCTCATGCTTTGCAAGAAAAAATTGGCCCTGCCCTTAAATGTATTTTTTCGCCCGAACATGGGTGGAGCGGCCAAGTTGCTGAAGGGGAGAAAGTGGCCAATGGGTTTGATTCTCATCTCAACATCCCCATTTTTAGCCTTTATGGAGCCTCGTCCTCGCAAGAACTTGAGGTGGATGTTCTGATTATTGATCTTCAAGACGTGGGCCTGCGCTGTTACACTTATGGGGCCACCTGTGCACAATTTTTAGATAAACATTCTGCTTTGGAGGTCATTGTATGTGATCGTCCTAATCCCTTGGGACCGCGGCAAAAGGGACCACCGCTTGATCCGGCGTTTCGGTCTCTTGTGGGATATTTTGATGTTCCCTTTCAACACGGAAAAACCCTGGGGGAGCTTATTTTAAACCATAACCAAAACCATGAAATTCGCATTGTGTCCTGTCAGCATGATCACAAACCTTATCATTATCCGTGGATTCCCCCCTCCCCGAATCTTCCCACCTGGGAGGCAGCTTTACTTTACCCAGCCCTTGTGTTGCTTGAAGGAACAAATATCTCAGAAGGACGCGGCACCAGTTTCCCTTTTACCTGCCTTGGAGCGCCAGACCTTGATCAAGAAAGTCTTTTTCAGTTTTTAAAAACTCAAAAGGGGATTCAAGCACGACCTTTGACCTTCATGCCCCAGTCTGGGAAGTGGAAGGGAGAAGTGTGTACCGGGGCCCACCTTCTCCTCACGGATTATGGTCACCTGGAGGCCTTTGAATTGGGAATGGAGTTGGTGGCTTTTCTAAAAAACACCTATGCACCTTTTGAGTGGATCAAGGATAAAAAACAGAATTATTTCATAGACTTATTGTTAGGCAGTGATGGGTTTAGAAAAGATCTTGAAAGAACCCCCCTTGCCGTTTAAGGGAATACACCTTACATAAGGGAGAAGGGGCGCTGCGGGATGCGTTATGTGTAACTTTCCCTGGGGCCGATACCTTCCTTTAGGGAGCTGTTCCTGCCTTGATCCGTGGATTAGAGCATATGGCACCCACCTGCATACGCGGGCCACACGAGGACATTAATCGCAAACGATCATTGCGGCCCCCTCATCCTTTTAGGAGAGCTTTTATGTCTGCTGCTCAGAAGAAACACCTCCGCCATATAATGAAAGAACGTCGCAAGGAGCTTTTCCAAAGTCACCCTTCCGCAGGTATAGAGGTGTGTTCTCATTTTTTTAAAAACTTTAAGTTGAATCCTCCTCTGAAAATCGCTGGCTATTGGCCTTGGGGAAGTGAATTAGATATTAAACCCTTGCTCTACCGTTTTATTGACGAAGGGTTTGAGTGTGCCTTGCCTGCAATCACTTCCGAGGGCATGATTTTTCGTCAATGGACTCCAATAACACCACTCGTAACAGGGCCATTTACCATGCTGGAGCCGTCTACTACAGCATCTCTTGTAATTCCAGACCTGATTTTTGTTCCTTTGTTGGCCTTTGATAAAGATGGCCACCGTTTAGGATACGGCCAAGGGCATTTTGATAAGTATCTTCACCAGCATAAGGTGATCACCATAGGGGTAGGTTTTAGCGGTCAAGAAGTGGATAAAGTTCCACGTCAACCCCATGATTTTGCCTTGGAGTATCTTTTGACAGAAAAAGGGCTGATAAGAGTAGAAATTTTTTCCAACCCCTCTTAAGATGAAGAAAATTATTTTTTAAGGAAGTAAAAGATGAAGTTTTTTTATTGGTTTTCTCTCTTCTTGATCCCTGGATTGGTGGAGGCCCAGGCCTTAACCGTGACAGGCATTCAAGTGTCTGCAACAGCAGACTCTTCGGCAGCGGCGCGGGAAAAAGCGCTTGATCAAGCTCATGATTTGGCCTTTGAAAGGCTTATAGACCAAAACTTCCCTGAGGTTCCGACGGCTCTTCCTTCCCACGATAAAATCGTTGATATGGTCTCTAACTTTTCAATCGATCGAGAAAAAACAACGGCAAAAAGTTATACAGCTTCTCTGACCTTCCAATTCGATGGCACTCAAGTCCAAGATTGGGTCTTGCAGACAAATCTTTCCCCTGAACAAGCCTCTAATATTGGAGTTACAAATTCGGGTCGAGGTGTGGATTTTAAAATAAAAGTTTCCTATGATTCTCTTGAGGAATGGCAGCAGATAAAAAAAGAGGTAGAGGGAGCTTTTGGGGTTCAAAAAGTAACAACTCTCACCCTCTCGCCGCAAAGTGCGGTGCTGGAAGTTAAGTATGCTGAAGATATTCAAAAGCTTCAAAGATACTTCAATGATAAAGGATGGATTTTAGCTTCTCAGGAGGAGGGTTGGAGCCTTTCACGAGACAAGGGAAGGCGTTCATAAAAATATGGCAAGTGCGGTAAACCTTCCCAATATTATTAGCCTTTCTCGTCTTTTAAGTGTGCCGGTGATTGTCTGGCTTATTCTTTCCCATCAACTTTTAGCAGCGTTTGGGCTCTTTCTTCTTGCTGCTCTTTCCGATGCTTTGGATGGATTTCTTGCGCGCGTATTTAAATTACGTACAACATTTGGGGCGTATCTTGATCCCATTGCAGATAAGGTATTGCTGGTTGGGGTTTTTGTGGCTCTCGGAAATATTGGGCTTATTGAGCTATGGGTTGTCATTCTCGTTGTTTTTAGGGATGTTCTGATTATCGGAGGGATTCTCCTGTTATTTGTTTTTAAAAGTACGCTTAAAATGGAGCCCTTGTTCATTAGCAAAATGAACACAACGGTCCAGCTTTTGTATGCTCTTTGTGTCTTAAGCCAGGTGGAGGCTTTTGCTGGAATTCCTCATTTGAACATCTATTTTGGATATCTTGTAGGCCTTACAACCGTGCTTTCTGGTGCAAGTTATGTTAGACTTGGGTTTATGCATTTAAACAAAGTGGACCTAATGATTTCATGATGAAAAATCGTCAACTCTGGATGTGGGGTGGGACCACTATTATTTTTTTAGGCATTCTTTATCTGATTCAAGGGATTTTAATGCCGTTTCTCACAGGACTCCTTATAGCCTATGCTATGAATCCTGCCGTAAGATATTTTGAAAAGTGGAGAATTTCTCGCACTTTTGCCACATGTATTATGATCTTTAGTTTTTTTCTCCTTATTGGACTCTTTCTATTTATAGCCATTCCCTTCATTCAAACAGAACTTTTAAGGTTGGCCTCTCGGGTACCACAGTATGGAGACCGCATTCTCGCCACATTGCAGCCTTATATCGATGATGCTGCTGTTTATATTAGACCTGAGGATGCGAATCGGCTGCGTGAGCTTGCAAGCTCTTACTTTGGGGATGTCATCACATGGGGAATTAAACAACTTGTGAAGATTTTAGCCGGCGGTGTTGCCTTTGCCAACCTTCTCTCCCTGATTGTGATTACGCCGATCGTAGCTTTTTATTTTTTAAGAGATTGGAATAAAATCATTCAAGCAATTGATTCTTGGCTGCCTCGCCCCTATGAGCCCACTCTTCGCCGCCTCTTTACGGAAATGAACAATCGGATTGGGGGCTTTGCAAAAGGCCAATCATTGGTTTGTCTACTGGTTGGAACTTATTATATGATAACCTTAACCCTTGCTCATCTTGATTTTAGCGTTGTTGTGGGTATGGTGATTGGCGTTGTTGCCTTTATCCCTTATGTGGGAGCGCTTGTTGGCTTTATGTTAAGTATGGGAATTGCGTTTTCGCAATTTTCTGATTGGACTTCTATTGGAATTATTGCGGGAATTTTTGCCGTCGGTCAAACCCTTGAGGGTTATTTATTCATTCCTTACTTTGTAGGAGATCGCATTGGGCTTCACCCTGTTTGGGTTCTTTTTTCGCTTTTAGTCGGTGGTGTTCTTTTTGGTTTTATTGGCATTTTATTTGCCCTTCCTGTTGCAGCAGCTATAGGTGTTCTTGTGCGCCATCTCCTGGAGGTTTATCTGAAGAGCCCTTACTATCTTGGCTCGGCTCCTCTCAAAGCAAATTGATCGCGTGAAACAACTTATCCTTCCCCTTGATCATTCCCCTGCCTTTGATGACAAAGATTTCATTGTCTCCACTGCCAATGAAAACGCCTATCATCATTTAATGAGCTGGCCTCAGTGGCCCCACCCATGTCTGTCCATTTATGGGGAGGGGGGATGTGGGAAAACCCACCTATCTCATATCTGGCAAGAAAAAACAAAGGCGCGTTATCTTTCGGGGAATGATTTTAATCAAGTTCAGTTAGAAGCCTTATTTGAGGGAAAAAATCTTTTTATTCTTGATAATGCTCAAAGGATTGATAGAGAGGAAAAGCTTTTTCATTTCTATAATTATATTCTGAATGAAAAAGGAGGAGTGCTTTTTCTTTCTGCTGTTCCCCCTTCCCAGTGGAAAGTCAGCCTTCCTGATTTAAGTTCACGGCTTAAGATTATTCCAGCGATACGCATTCATGCTCCAGATGAGGCGCTGCTTGCGCGGCTGATTAATAAACTTTTTCAGGACTTGCAACTTCATGTTGACGAAGATGTTGTGAGTTTTCTCCTTAAACATATGGAAAGATCATTTGAAAGTGCTCATTTCTGGGTTGAACAGCTGAATACGGCTTCTCTCATTCAAAAGCGGCGGATTACGATCCCTCTTGTGCGGGAGATGTTGATGGTAGAGTTTCCGGCTGAAAGACATCTATAACTTCTCCTTCCCACCACTCAAGATCGATCCAATGATCGATAGGAAGCTGAAATCCGATTAACGTCCCTGGCGTGACGCCCTCAATAAGAACTTCAGGAAAAGTTTTTGTAAGTTTAAAAGCTGTAAAAGCAATCCCAGGATTATGACCAATATATAATACTTTGTTCCAATCATCGGAAATTTTCTGCAAGTTTTTTAGGATCTTATCTTCGGGGCTATTGTAAAAATTTTCTGAAATTTCAATATCTGTTGTTCCAATGACAGAACGCAGAGGCTCCAAGGTTTGTTGAGTTCTTAAGGCTGCAGAGCACATCACAAAATCAAAGGAAAGGCCCTTGGTTTTGATATAAGTTGCGACAGCTTGAGCCTCATTTAACCCGAGCTCCTTCAAGGGGCGGTCAAAGTCAGAAAGACTTGTTCCACGATCTTCAGCATTGGCATGACGAAGGAGATAAAGTATTTTCATTTTATGACTTTCCCCACACTTGAGTCAACCTTTGATCTCGGCCGCAGGTATAACGATAGAATTTATACCGTAAGGGATTTTTTTCAGCATAATGTTGGTGGTAGTCCTCAGCAGGATAGAAAGGGGATGCCGACTGAATTTCTGTAGAAATAGGTTGTTGGAAGTGGTTCTCTATCTTCTTTTTAGAGGCTTCGGCTTTTTCTTTCTGAGCTTCATTGGTGTAAAAAATTACCGCCTTATAGGAGTCTCCCTTATCACAAAATTGTCCTTTTTCATCAAAGGGGTCAATGTTGTGCCAATAGGTGCTTAGAAGGTCATCATAGGTAATTTTTGTAGGATCAAAAACGATTTGAACCGATTCTTTGTGCCCCGTGTTTTCATGGGAAACTTGCTCATAGGTGGGGTTTGACGTATGGCCGCCTGTATAACCCACCGTCACCGAAAGAACGCCAGGCAAATGATTAAAAACTTCCTCCTCACACCAAAAACAACCTCCCGAAAAAATGGCCGTCTCATGAGATGGTGAAGCCTTTGCAGGGTTTATCATAAGACCTACGAAACCGAGAAGACTGAGATAAGATAACATTAAAAATCCCCCCTATTCAGCCACAAAAGTTCTATGAGGTTTCTCTCCTTCAGGCACGAAGGAAAGGGCTAAAGAATTGAGACAATAGCGTTTATGTGTTGGAGCAGGACCATCATCAAAGACATGGCCTATGTGGGATTCACAGCGGGCACAAAGCACTTCTATCCTGGCCCCTAGGAACTGATGGATAAGATTTGTATCTTTGACAAGTTTGATGTGAGAAGGAGTGATGGGATCCCAAAAGCTGGGCCAGCCCGTCTTTGAATCAAACTTGGTCGTCGAGCTAAAAAGTGGATAGTCCCCTCCACAACAAGCACACATATAGGTGCCTTTCTCATAAAACTTATCATACTTTCCAGAAAACGCTTTTTCCGTTCCTTTTTTGCGACAAATGCGAAACACATCTTCAGGAAGGTGACTTTTCCAATAGCTTTCAGGTTTATCTTTATAATCAACCATCGCTCCTTCACTTTCCTTAGGAATAGATGCAGCAGGCATTCCCTGCTGTAAAAATAGGATTCCACAAAAAGATATAAAAAGGTTTAATTTTTTCATTTCATTTTTTTGTAATAGGGACATTTTTAAGGTAGTATACACTAAAACTTGGGGAAAAAGGCTCAAAATAATGAAACATTACAAAAGCTGGTTTCTTCTTCTTGTGATTTTTCTTATCTTAACAACCTTTTATCTCACTGATTTAAAAACCTATTTTAGTTTTTCAGCGCTTAAAATGTATCATCAAGATTTGATCCTTTTTGTTGAAAATCACTTTTTGACCGCTCTTCTCTTGTTTGGGGTGACCTATGTTGTTGTTGCAGCAATGTCCCTTCCTATTGCTGCATTTTTAACGATCCTCGGTGGCTTTCTTTTTGGCCCCTTCCTCTCTCTTATTATCGTTGATATCTCAGCCACGCTGGGAGCTACCTTTCTTTTTTTAATTGT
>JAKFXB010000066.1 GCA_021731585.1 Alphaproteobacteria bacterium | reverse complement strand
GCCCGGGTCCATCCTCATCATGAAAAAAGACGTCCAGCTATTTCTCTTCTGGGCGCGGCAGTATGCGGAGGGGATCAGAAAGGATGTTCACGTCGTGGCTCGGGGCCTGGCCGCAAGCCCCTGGTACATTGAAATGAATCGGGACCGAAAAGTCCCGGTCCACCTCGGCCCGTTGAAAATCGACGATGACTTTCTGCGATTTGCTCAAGACAATTCCGACTCCCCCATTTTTGCGGGTTGGGAGGAAGAAATCCCGGTTTCCCCTAAATATCTTCAAATTCCCACGGGGCTCGTCCGGAAGATCCTTCCCGCCCGGTTAAAAGAAAGCGCGACGGCCTCTTCAGATGGGTTCAATGCGTTTTATGTCCGCCGGGGCGATTACCGGTATGAATCGCAAAATGATTTTTTCACATCCGATTTGATTGACGATTACAGCAAGGCGCATTTCGCCAGAGGCACGGCTCTGGCCTCCGACCCTAAAAATTTTAGGGAAGCCCGGATTCGATGGAACAGCTCAATTGCACTCCATTCGGGAAACCCCAACCCCTATTACCGGCGGGGATTCCTTTCATTTCAGGAAAATAACTATGAGTGTTTTTAATAGATCTACATCTAAAGCTTTCAAAACAACGATGGCTCTTGCCCTTTTTACTCTATCCCCATTTTCTGCCTTTGGGATGGCATTTGACGACGAGGTTGAGATCGTTATTGTTGGTGGAGGTCTCTCCGGCTTAACAGCTGCCCATGCCCTAAAGAAATCTGGTGTCAACGCAACCCTCTTTGAGGGAAGGAGCCGCCTTGGAGGACGTACCCACACCCATTATTTCGATGAAAGTAAAACACAATTTTTTGAAGAAGGCGGCACTTTTATTGATGATGATCATCTTACTGTAATCAGTTTAGCGCAAGAAATGGGTGTAGAACTTACCCATCGAGGCTATGGAACGAGAAAAATTACAAGCATTCACCAAGAAAAACATCAAGATGAACCTACACTACTTAAAGAACTTGAGAAAGTATACATGGAGCTATCTCAACTAGTGGGGCGTATCGATTGGAATGAGGCGCTGGAATATGACCCACATACGCAAAAATGCCCTGAAAGGCCTTTGTATCCACATTTATCTGGGCTATCAGATTTTGGAAAATCCTTCATTCAAACCTATTACGAAGATGAAATGGGGAGGAGTATTAATAAAGCGTCTATCTATCAGTTAAAATGGCTTTTAAAAAAGATAGAAGAGTACAAAAAACTATTAACTTATAAAAATATTCCCCAGTTTCCAAAGGATAAAATCGATGAAAGTGTCTATGATTATACAGTTGCAGGAGGAATGTCTACTCTTATCAACAGTGTTGCAAGTCACTTAGATCCTGAACATATCCACTTGGGTCACAAATTGACTCGTGTGCAGAAAGATGGAAAATATATACTTACCTTCCAAACAGAAAGTGGAACAAAACAAATAAGGGCTAACTACGTCATCATGACCCTTCCCTTTAGCACACTGCGTCATGTTACAATCGATGAGTCGGTTGCCCTAAGAGACGATCAGAAACAAGCTATTCAAACTCTTAGCTATGGCTCAAACTCAAAGATTGGAATTCCTGTAGAGTCTCCCACAAATCTTTATAACGATCTGGCATACTATTACAATTTTGACACAATGCGTTGTGGTTGGCCTGGACATAATGCTTTCACATTGATGGTAAATGCTGGAAATGGTGAAAATGGTGAAAACCTTGATCAAGACAGCGCTTCACACATATGGAACCAGGAACGGCCATTACTACAACAGGCATACCCCAGTATTCATTCTTTTGGTGGTTTAGTGATTAAAAATTGGGCGCAAGATCTTTTTTCCTTAGGAAGTTATTCTGGATTCACAGACGAGGATAATCCTATGCATCTGCTTTCTTCTGAGATTGCAGAATTTGAAGGCATGAGGCAATTCGCTGAGCCAACAAGTGATGGTCACTTCTTCTTTGCGGGTGAGCACACAAGATCAGATGATTCTGCCGCCCACATTGAAGGGGCTGTACGTTCTGGTTATAAAGCAGCCGAGCTTCTGATTAACAGTCGATCTAAATGAGTGACTTTTATCTACTAAAAAAACTTTAAGAAAGGTTCAATAGATCCTGAGGTCGCCCTAAAGGGCTCCTCAGGATGACATTTATCTAATAAATACAATGAGTTTTGTCACCCTGAGACCCCGAGTCATACGAGGGGAACTCAGGATCCTTTTCCTACAGTTGACGCCCCTTGGTTTAATCACGGGGCCAATAAACTAGTCGGATTGATCGTGTTGACCCGACAGATCTACAGGAGCATTGCTATACTGCGCCCATCTTTTTTTAACTACTGGAGTTGAAATAGAACGTGAACGGTGAGGAAGCGGCGGAGGGAACGAACTTAAAGGTGGCGATACAGAAATGGAAGATGAAGGGCTTTTTCCAGATGGAGGCACTGGAAGTGGTCTAGGAGATGATGGCCCCTCTTGTTGTGGAGGTAACAATGAAGGAGTAGATGCAGAAGATTGGTTCTCAGAAACTCCTGGACGCCTTGGAGGGGGAGAAGATGGAAAGCTTCTGTTACTCCGTGGCGAAAGAGGAGGTGAAAGAGGCGGCGAGGTAGTGGGGGTGGATAAGAGAGGATCTTGTTTAAAAAGTCCCGGAGGCAAACTTCCGTATCCCCGCGGTGAAAGAGGAGGAGAAGAAGATAAAGAAGATTCTTTAGATAACCTATTTTCTTCTGTTCCATTTGTTACTGAATCAGTCTCTCCTACTACTTGATGAGCTGCTTCTTCTGCTGCTGCCTTGCGAGCTGCTGCTTTTTCTGCCTCTTCTTTTATGTACAAAGCAGTAGCCGATCTTATTAGACGGAAACGACGTGTTGTGTCCACCACAGTAATATTGTGAAGATCATTGTAAAGATTTTCAATAGTAGAGCAATATTCGGGATTAATGTGATCTTGATATATCTTTTCTACATCCCTGAAAGAAGAGAGGAGTTGATAAAATTGTTCCTGTCTCTCTCTTGTTGGCAAGCTCTTATAATCCACAATTTTAAATTTTTCGGAAAATTCACGAAGGAGATCTGGAAGCTCTTCTTGGTAATTTTCAATAGATGTACTTGTCATGTTGTTGGGAGATGGACATGAAATTTCAAGGGTATTTTTTCTTCCTTTACCTTTTGTAGATTTCCTTTTTTCTCGAGGACTTGTTGAGGAGCCTACAGATTCTCTTTTTGTTTGAGGGCTTGTTGGGGGGCTCCCTAAAAAATTCTTTAGAGCAGAACCAATAGGAGATAAGCGTCCTGCAATATTATCAAGTATTTCCTTGGGAACAGAGATTGCTTTTAGTGTTGGAGATGAAGAAGATGACATAGTCATCTCTTCCGCAGAATCATTTAAGGTATTTGTATTTGGTACTGATGAAGATGGCATTGCACTCTCCCCTTCAAAGTCCTTTAAAATAGCTAAGCGCATAGAAAGCTCATCAACTACATGCTGAGGTAACAGAGAAGAAGATGATGATGCGGCCTCATTAGAATCCCTATGCAGAGGCCGTAATCCTTTAGGTAATCCCTTGCTCTCTTCATCAGTCATTGCAGAAGCATTATAGGAGGCTAATATAAAGCCAGACGAAAACAGCGCTAATTTTATTTTCCTGAAAATACTCATCATTTACACCATACATTTATATTACAAACACAATTGATAAGATATATTTATAAAAACATCAAGATTGTTATAAAGCTTGACCTTGCTCACATAATCTCACATATACATCATGTGAGGAAGTTAGCGTGTTAAGAAATCACGAAAATTTTGAATTTGAATATTTTGATTATAAGAGTCATTTTTACCTTGATAGATAAGGTAACCGACATCTTCTTCTCTGATAAAATTTCGCAACCCTTGAACCATCGAAGGCTTAAACGTACTTCCTTTCTTTATTTCTATTAATTCTTTGTGCGTTCCTCTATCCACAATAAAATCAACCTCAACGCCATGGCTGGTTCGTAAGAAATAAAAGCCTGCTTTTCTTTTAAGATGTAGAGACTTTTTGATAATTTCAGCGATGATATAATTTTCAAACAGAGCCCCTCCCATGGGACCCTGCTCATAATGGCGCGCGGTTTCTAAACCAACTAAATAAGAAACAATTCCTGTATCATAAAAATAAACTTTTGGGTTTTTTATGATTCTTTTTCCAAAATTTTCATAAAAAGGAGAAAGAAGAAAAATGATATATGAAGCCTCAAGAACAGAGAGCCATCTCTTAATTGTGGGAACCGAAACGCCTATGTCTTTTGCAAAAGTCGATAAATTCATAAGTTGGGATATATTCATGGCCAGAAGTCTCATAAACCTTTGAAAATCTCTCAAATCTCCAATGTGGCTTATTTCTCTTACATCTCTATTAATATAGGTCTCTATATAGGCCCCATACCAATCATCCCGGTGTTTGTAGTTGTGGGTGACGATTTCGGGATAGCTTCCTTTCCATTGAGCCTCCATTCTTAAATTTTCTGGAATTTCCTGAAATTCCAGAGGGAGGAGTGTGAGGAGTCCTATCCTTCCCGCCAAAGTTTCAGATGCCCCTTTAATCACATGAAATTCATTTGAACCAGTTAAAATAAATTGCCCTTTTTGCTCTCTATTTTTATCAACGATAACTTTGATCATATTGAATATTTCAGGGGCTTTTTGAACTTCATCAAAAATAACTTTATTTTGATAACGTCCTATAAATCCTTCTGGATCTTCCTTCAAAAACATTGCGTTTCTATAATCATCAAAGGTAATGTATTCATAGTCTTTCAGTTTCGTTAAAAGCAACGTGGATTTTCCTGATTGGCGAGGCCCTGTAAGGCCTACAACAGGAAAAAGAGCCAGATAATCAAGTAACTTTGTTTCTATACTTCGTGCAATGTAAGACATGAAATTGTGCAATTTTAATTATTTATATTAAATATACACAAAATTTTAAAAAGAATCAAGAGCTCAGGAAAAAATTTTAAACCTCATCTTATAACATCTAACAATACTCATCACCACGCCCACTGCGTGGGCTCGTGATGATGGTATGATTTAGGAGTAGTTGTTTACGATTTAAATCTGTCAGTATTGTCAGTTCGCCTTAGAAGAGCTTTTATAAAAAAAGACCACTTCATAATAGCGACATTTATAAAAAACGTCCGGTTTAAAAACCTTGACTTTACTCACATAATCTCACATAATCTCACATAGATATTATGTGAGGAGGCTTGATGACTTGGCAAGATTTTCGACTTCATAAGAGAGTGGAATTAAACCCCTCTATTATTGAGAAAGTTTACTCCCTTTTGTCAGAAATAGATAGCGTAAAGCACAGCTGGCATATCTCTGAAAGACTACACCCTCAAACCTTAGAACGGTTGACCCACTCTGTTATTGTCACTTCAACAGGGTCCTCAAACCGCATTGAGGGAAACCGCCTTACTGACATTGAAGTCGAAAATCTATACAAGAATTTACGGGTGAAAAAATTTAAAACACGAGATGAGCAAGAAATTGCAGGCTACCTCAACTGTTTAGAGTTTATTTTTAGTCACTATAAAGACATTCCCATCACAGAATCTTCAATTTTGAAACTCCATCAAGATATGCTCACCTATAGCGATAAAGATATGCGTCATAAGGGAAATTACAAGTTTGGGCCTAATCGCGTTGAAGCTAAAGATGCCGAAGGTAATATCGTCGCTGTTATTTTTGATCCTACTCCACCCCACTTAGTCAAGAAAGAGGTGCAAGAGCTTGTTGATTGGTATGGCTGGGTTGTTAAAGAAAAAGCCAAACATCCTCTGATATTAATAGCCAATTTCATTTTCGAATACTTAGCAATTCACCCTTTTCAAGACGGGAATGGCAGAACAAGTCGATTACTCACCAACTTAATGTTACTCCAGAATGATTACTTCTTTACCAAACTCATTTCCCATGAACGTCTTATCGAAGCCAACAAGATCGAGTATTATCTTGCCCTTAATAAGACACAAAACACTTGGAAAACTGAAAATGAGGATATTTCGCCTTGGCTCCTCTTCTTTTTAGACGTCGTTCACCGCCAAAGCACCCAAGCCCTTCACATTATTCAAGGAGATTCAGTTGAATCCTTGCTTTCCGAAAAACAGCTGGCTTTGTGGATTTGGGCTAATGAAAGAGGCGAGGTTTTTAGTCGCAAAGATGCCGTTGTTGCTCTCGGCTTTCCTGAACGCACCGTGGAATACAGCATCCATAAACTAGTTGATTTAAAAAGACTCGAACGCCTTGGCCAAGGAAGAGCAACATATTATAAGATTTTAAAGGAAACATAAACTCGTTTGGAGCATTGTTTGGGGAGTGGATCGTCAGTGCCTCTTGGAAGATTTTTGTAATTTTTTACAGGAACTTGAACGACGAAGAATACATTAACAATGTCTAGGCTCTTTAACGTGAAGGCTTAATTTCTGAGCCACAAGAGCATTTAAACTTACCCCAGCTTGTGCTGCCTCAATGGCAAGAGAGCGATGCACACGCCGATCGATACGAACATTAAACTGACCACTATACTCTTTCTTCGACGGAGCGATGGGAAGGGGTTCATTCCGGCTTAGATAGCTTTCTTTGATACCTTCCCAGGCCTCTTTAAGCTCATGGAGAGCTTGCTCTGGAGAATCACCAAAGGCAGAGACATTAGGAAGCTCTTCGAAGTGAGCAAGCCAATCTCCATCTTCGTCTTTGAAAAGCTCTATTGAAAAACCATCAAACTCATCTTTGCTGATCATAATTCATCTCCTTGTATATAACTTAAAAATTGCCGAACTTGATATCCTTTAGCCATGCCATTGCGATTTTGGATTGAGAGCCTTACTCCTTCTGGAGAATACCAAATTTGATGGCTTCCTTTTTGACGATCCTTAACCCAACCGCATGTGCTCATTAAACTTTGAAACTCAGAAAAGCTTAATCCATTCGGATTACGTTCAGCCTTGCTAAGTAATTTATTATTTTTGCCCATATTGTAACTATATGTAGTTACAATTAAAAAGTCAAGGAATTTTCGTATCTCTCATTGCTTGTTAATGAAAAAGTACCCCTCACCCCCGTCGAGGAAATAATCCCTGGGGTTCTATTAAAGGCGTCCCTGACTTAAGGGGGGTATGTAAAGCCTCGAAGATACGTTCTGTTTGGCCTAATTGATCCAAAATTTTTGAAGCAGAATCAGGCATTAAAGGCTGCACATAAACGGCCACATGACGAATGACTTCAACCAGAACATAAAGTACCGTCTCCATGCGGGTGATATCTTTAGGATCTTCTGATTTTTTCAACGACCAAGGCCTTTGGGCATCCACATAGCGGTTGGCTTCCCCAATCACTTCCCAAATATGCTGACAATAAGCTTGAAGAGCTTGATTTTCCATATCTTCCCGCAGTACCTCATGGAGACTTGCGGCTTTTGCCAGCATCTCGCGATCTACTCCTAAAAGCTCACCCGCCTCGGGAATTTTGGCGCCTGCATTTTTATAAATAAAGGACAAAACTCGTTGCACCAGATTCCCCAGATCATTGGCCAAATCGCTGTTGATACGCTGGGTCATGGCCGCATCCGAATAGTCTCCATCTTGTCCAAAGGGAATCTCTCGCATGAGAAAATAGCGCACGGGATCAAGGCCGAAGGTGTCAATCAGCTCAAAGAGATTGACCGTGTTTCCTAAGGATTTTGACATCTTCTCCCCGTCATGGGTCCACCAACCATGGGCGAAAATTCGATGGGGTGGGGTGAGCCCTGCAGCCATCAAAAAAGCGGGCCAATAGACGGCATGAAAGCGCAAAATATCTTTTCCAAGCAAATGAATGGATTCAGGCCAAAAGGTTTGAAACTCCTCTCCCTCAACATTGGGATAGCCAAGAGCTGTAATATAGTTTGTCAGAGCATCAATCCATACGTACATGACATGTTCCGGATCAGACGGCACTGCAACCCCCCAAGAAAATTTTGTGCGGGAAATAGACAAATCCCTCAGGCCACCCTTGATAAAGCTTAAGACCTCATTACGACGCCCTATAGGGGCAATAGCGCGGGGATTGGCTTCATAATAATCAAGAAGAGGGCGCTCCCAAGCAGAGAGTTTAAAAAAGTAAGAAGCCTCCTCCATCCACTCCACCGGCGCTCCCGTGGGGGCTTTACCATCAACAATTTCCGACTCCTCATAGTAAGCCTCATCACGGACCGCATACCATCCCTTGTAAGAGCTTTTATAGATTTGCCCCGCCTCCTCCAGCTGCTTCCACAAAGCTTTCGCAGCCTCATGATGGCGGGTTTCTGTGGTGCGGATAAACACATCTTCCGAGGCATTAATCTTCCGGCACATCTCAAAGAATCTCTTGGAAAGTTTGTCGGTGTATTCTTTGGGGCTTTCGCCAGCCGCAGCTGCCGCTTGAGCGACCTTTTGTCCGTGCTCGTCGGTTCCGGTCAGGAATTTTACTTTTGCCCCAGCAAGGCGCCAATAGCGCGCCAGAACGTCAGCCGCAACGGTTGTATAAACATGGCCTAAATGAGGCTCTGCATTAAGATAATAGATGGGTGAGGTGATGTAACGTGCTGTCATGGTATTATGCTATCTTCAAATGGGTTAAAATGCAATTCAAGGTTACTTTCTTATCTAACTGAGCCCGCCGACACTGATCAAACAGGTGAGTGATTTTGTTGTGGAGCTCTAAAGCTTCCTCCAAGGACAGAAGCTCAAAGAAGGATGGCCGCCCCTGTGCCTTTTCTAGCAAATGAGCATGTAGGTGGTTTCGCAAGAGGTCCTCAATAATATCAAAGGAAGCCTCATCTCCCCCATGGGTTTGGATAAAAGTTGCGGCAGGAGCGCCCTCTAATATTTTTGTAAGATCATGGAAGATTTGCTCTCCTTTCCCTTCCATCAAGCGTATCAAACGCCCTGGACTTCCTTGAGCCACATGAAAAAAAGACGGCACGTTAAATTTTTGAGACTGAAGCACACTTTTCACGTCTTCCTCTTCCAAAGGAAGAAGGGGTAGAATTTGACAGCGCGAGCGAATGGTGGGGAAAAGTGCGCTGAGGCTTGCGGTAACAAGGAAAAAAACGGTCTTGGCGGGCGGCTCCTCCAAGCTTTTCAAAAGGCCATTGGCCGCATTTCGATTGAGCTTTTCAACTCCATCGATAATAACAACGCGCCACCCTCCTTCAAAGGTAGTTTGGCTCAAAAAAGAGGTCAGCTGACGGATGGGCTCAATGCCGATTTCTCCACCCTCGCCGCCGCCCACAGTCCATAAATCCCCATGACTTTGCGCCCGAATGCGGCAATAAAGGGGATCGTCTTGGGTAAAGGTGGTATTCCTATCCTTGCGACCAGACAAGATATAACGGGCCATGTGATAAGCAAATGTGGCCTTTCCTATGCCAAAGGGCCCAGAGAAAATCCAACCATGAGGAAAACGCTGAGAATGCACTGCATTTAAGAAATGTTCTCTTGCTTCAAGGTGGCCAAAAAGATGTAAATTTTCGCGGGGTGTGAGCATATTACTTCGACCCAACGTATAAAAAACAAAGAAAGAGAGATTCTGAGCTCGCCACTTTGTGGCTCCTTAGGATGACACGTGTTTGTATTTTAATAAAGAAATCTGTCATCCTAAGACCTTGAGCGCAGCGAAAGGGACTCAGGATCTTTAAATAACCATTAATCCCAAGCTCGCCACTTTGTGGCTCTTCAAGATGACATCCATTTTTATATTGGTAAACCATGAATCCTTTCGGCTTACTGAGACTGAGATTCTATTCTTTTAAAGTGTTACAGTATTCTACCCTTAAGAGCTATACCTAAAAAACTTCAAGAGGCCCTGTTTTTATGACTAATAATGACTGAAGTGGCTGGGAGACCTGGATTCGAACCAGGGTTGCCCGGTCCAGAGCCGG
Organism: Alphaproteobacteria bacterium; assembly: GCA_021731585.1. Lineage (GTDB taxonomy): Bacteria > Pseudomonadota > Alphaproteobacteria > UBA9655 > UBA9655 > UBA9655. The sequence goes on along the minus strand of JAKFXB010000066.1, from coordinate 8,724 downwards.
GAGTTCTACCGCTAAACTATCCCCCAAGGGTTTTTTTGAATTATCATACTTCCCTCTCTTTGCAAAGAGAAATACAGAAAAGAACAATCAGTGTTTATGATTCTCTGCCCACAGTCGCTTTTCCATGTCCTGGCGGCCATATTTTTGGCTTTCAAGCAGGATGTCTGCAAGGGTCTTGTCATCAAGGCCAGAGGAAGGACGCACCTCAACGTGTTGAGAAAGGCCCGTTGTTTTTTCAATAGCGCTCACCGTTAAAAGTCCTTCCACATCCACAGCAAAATCAACACGCACCCGGGCCATACCGGCAGGAAGAGGTGGCAGACCTTTAAGCTCAAAGCGCGCAAGAGAGCGGCAATCTTGTACAAATTCCCGCTCTCCCTGGACCACATGAATTACCATGCCCCCTTGCCCATCCTCTTGGGTTGTAAATTCTGAAGAGGCCAAGGCCGGGAGCGGCGTGTTGCGGGGAATAATTTTCTCTACAAGCTCTCCCCGAATCTCCAGACCTAAGGAAAGAGGCGTCACATCAAGAAGAAGGGTATCCGAACCATTAACAAGGCCATGGGCGGAAAGAGCTGCTCCCAGGGCCACTGCCCGGTCGGGATCAATATTACAAAGGGGTGCTTTGCCAAAAAAGGCTTCCACTTCCTGGCGAACAAGAGGCATACGGGTCATCCCCCCCACCAAGACACCCCCTTGGATGTCCTTGGGATTGAGGCCAGCATCCTTAAAAACACGTGCTGTGATATCAATTGTTTTTTGCACAAAGGGGCGAGCGATGGCTTCCAGATCCTTGCGGGTGACCCCTTCATAGGTTTCTAGCTGAGATAGATTTTCCTTAATTTCACGTACATTCATAGTGTTTAAGTATTTAGCCAGAGCTTCATCAATATCATCCCCACCAAGAGCAAGGTCCCCCCCAGTTGCCAGCACCTGAAAAACGCCCTTTTGGAGCTTTAAGAGGGACAAGTCAAAAGTCCCGCCGCCAAAATCATAGATTGCATAAAGCCCCTCAGCCCCCGTCTCAAGGCCATAAGCCAGAGCTGCGGCCGTGGGCTCATTGATAAGGCGTAAGACCTTAATCCCGGCAAGGGCAGCCGCTTGTTTTGTCGCTACGCGCGCCGCTTCATCAAAGTAAGCGGGCACCGTAATCACGGCTGCCTCTAAAGGCGCGCCAAGATTTTTTTCCACCCGATCACTGATGTAACTCAAAATATGGCTTGCCACTTCCACAGGTGTCAAAGTGTGAGATCCCACCTTTAATTGAATGTTTTGCCCCATAAGACGCTTGGTTGACGAAAGTCTCTCAGGCGAGGAAATTCCTCCCACACAGAAGCCCTTTTCCTCAAGACTCAAAGTTGACGGAATGAGGGGGCCAATGACTTTCGGGATTTTATTGGGAACATAGGCCACAACCGAATGGGTTGTGCCAAGGTCAATGCCGACCACAACGCCCTTTTTAGGGTTGTGAAGCTCAGAGGTTTGCCCTGGCTCAACGAGTTGGATAGGCATTATTTTTTTACCTTTTGAACATAATTTAAGCGATAGAGGGCTTTTGTAGCCCGCTCATTCTGATGGTGTTCAAGGGCCTGAGTGAGCTCTTGTAACAGCGCGGCTTCTTCACGAGCTAATTCAGAGGTTATATCCTCACCGGCTTCAGTACGCTCATGCCATTCAATTACCTTTGGCAAAAATTCCGGATCATGAGTCAGTAAAGAAACACCCCTCGCTTCCAACAAATGGGTGGCCCGATCCAGAGGATTTTTGAGAAGAACATAGGCCTTGTTCACAAGGGTTGCCTGAAGAGAGGCTTGCAGCTTTTTTTGCTCATCCGCAAGCGCAAACTGATCGGGATGGACCTTACGTTGAGCGGCGAAATAAGCCTGCTCCAGCGCGTTTAAATCAATGTTAAAGGTCTTTTCAAGACCAAGAGCCTCATAGGGATCAAACATGAAAGGACTCTCCACACCCACACATGCCCTTCGCATTGGGGTTATTGAAAACAAACCCAGAAGTCAATTTATCCTCTACAAAATCCATTTCAGAACCCATGATGAACATCACCGCTTTGGGGTCGATTAACACCTTAATATCATGGACATCAATGACCTCATCGTAAGGGCCCGCCTCATCGGCAAACTCAAGGGTATAGGAAAGCCCAGAGCACCCCTTTGAACGAAGGCCAATACGTATTCCGCAGGAAGGCTTTCCACGCCCTTCTAACAAGGTTTTCACGTGGATAGCTGCAGCTTCCGTTAAGGTTAAAATCGGTTTTGTCATTTAAGCACGCGGGTGTTTCTCTTTGTAATCGCGAATCGCAGCCCGAATGGCGTCTTCCGCCAACATAGAACAATGGATCTTTACCGGCGGCAGGGACAAATGTTGAGCAATGGTGGTATTCTTAATTTCCCCGGCCTCATCCAAACTTTTCCCCTTAATCCATTCGGTCACAAGGGAGCTGGAAGCAATGGCAGACCCACAACCAAAGGTTTTAAATTTGGCATCTTCAATAATACCCTCATCATTTACCTTAATCTGCAGTTTCATCACATCGCCGCATGCGGGCGCGCCCACAAGACCTGTTCCAACAGCTGCATCTTTGGCATCTAAGGAGCCCACATTGCGGGGGTTTTCATAATGGTCAATTACTTTTTCTGAATAAGCCATAACGCTCTCCTTTTTTAATGTTCAGCCCACTGGATGGATTTGATGTCAATACCTTGACGACTCATCTCCCACAAGGGGCTCATGTCCCGCAGGCGATTGACTTCTTTAATAATCATTTCTGCAGCCGTATCCACATCTTCTTCCGTTGTAAAACGGCCAAAACCAATGCGCAAGGAGGTATGGGCCATTTCAACTTCCACCCCCAAAGCGCGTAAAACATAAGATGGCTCGAGAGAAGCAGAGGTACACGCCGAACCCGAAGAGAGGGCCAGTTCCTTGATTCCCATCATCAGCCCCTCCCCTTCCACATGGGCAAAGCTGATGTTTAAATTTCCTGGGATACGCTGTTCCGCATCACCATTAAGGTAAACCTCTTCTAGACTATCTTGAATGGCCTTGTAAAAACGGGCGCTTAAGGCTTTTAAACGGGCCGATTCTGCCGTCATTTCTGTTTGAGCAAGGGCACAAGCTTCACCCAATCCCACACATAAAGGGGTTGAAAGGCTGCCAGAGCGCATGCCCCGCTCCTGCCCGCCCCCATTGATAAGGGCCTGCAGCCGCACCCGTGGCTTACGCCGTACATAAAGAGCCCCCACACCTTTGGGGCCGTATAGCTTGTGACCGGAAAGGCTGAGAAGATCAATGTTCATGGCATTCACGTCAAGGGGAATTTTTCCAACCGCTTGAGCCGCATCCGTGTGAAAAAACACACCTGCGTCGCGGCAGATTTTTCCAATCTCGGCAAGGGGTTGAATCACCCCGATTTCATTATTCACCGCCATGATAGAGACAATCACAGTTTGATCCGTAATAGCCTTATGCAAGTCATCAAGATCAATAATCCCATTTGATTTGACAGGCAAATAGGTGACCTTAAAGCCTTCCTGCTCCAAATGGCGACAGCTGTCCAAAACACACTTATGCTCCGTAGAACAAGTGATAATGTGGTTTTTCTTGTCCTTATAAAAATGAGCCACGCCTTTAACAGCTAAATTGTTGGCCTCGGTCGCACCACTGGTAAAAATCACTTCGCGCGGGTCGGCACAAAGGATGGCTGCCACTTGCTCGCGAGCCTTATCCACCGCTTCTTCTGCCTTCCAACCATAGGCATGGCTGCGGGAATGGGGGTTACCAAATTCTTCCGTAAAATAGGGCAACATCATCTTTAGCACTCTTGGGTCACAAGGCGTTGTCGCTTGATAATCTAAATATATAGGGCGCTTTATCATCAACTGGCCTCCTTCATTTGCTGGGATAGGAAAATCTCATTCCATGCCTTTATAAAATTATCAATGTCATCTTCTGATGTCTTCCATCCCATACTCATGCGGATTGCGCATTTGACGTCTTCTGAGGAAAGTCCCATGGCCTTTAAAACTTGAGATTCTTTTGTTTTTCCAGAAGAGCAGGCCGAACCAATACTAATGGCAATGCCTTTAAGATCAAAGGACATCAACTGAAGTTCAGAAGAAACACCAGGCATTCCCAAACAAAGCACATGCCCCACCCGCGGACTTTCTTCTCCATGCACTTGGGCCATCGGCAGAGCTTCCTCCACTTTTTTCTGTAACCCTTGAAGGCGTTTTGTTTGCTCCTCGCGCTCTGACAAAGCTTCCAGTGCTGCCGCCGCAAATCCTACAATAAGGGGCGTTGCCAGGGTTCCCGACCGCATACCAAATTCCTGACCACCTCCTCGGATAAGGGGGTGAAGCTGAAGTTCTTCCTTTAAAATAAGAGCGCCAATACCGGTAGGACCTCCACATTTATGAGAAGAGAGAGTCATCATATCCACCCCTAACTCTTCAAAGGAAAGGGGAATGTGGCCCAAGGCTTGACTGGCATCTGTGTGAACATTCCACCCCAGTTTTCGCGCTATTATAACAGCCTCCTGAAGAGGCTGAATAACGCCCGTCTCGTTATTGACTAGCATCAAAGACAGAAGTCCCGGTGTGTCAAAGGACGCAAGAAGTTTTTCAAGATACATGAGATCAAGTATTCCTGCCGCTGTGACAGGCACTATACAAGGATTCGCGTAGGCTTTCAGAACGGATTCATGTTCGACGGAGGATACCACAAGAGGCATCTCTCCCAACCCTGACAGGGCTAAGGCATTAGCTTCCGTGCCGCCACTTGTAAACACAAGGCGCTGGCCGTGGATCCTTTTGAGAAGAGATTTCCGCGCCTCATCAATTAGGGCGCGTACTTTTCGCCCTGCAGCGTGGGGAGAGGAAGGATTTCCCTCAAAATCATACGCTTCCACCATAGCTTTTTTAGCGCAGGGCCTTAAGGGAACGGAGGCATTATAATCGAGGTATATCATATAATCCGCCTTTCACACACATCTGCTAAGGAAATACCGTCCAGATATTGCTGCATCTGAGCACCTAAACCCGCCCACAGAGCATGAGTGAGACATTTTGCATTTGTTCTAAGGCATCCAGTTGCTGACGATTTATCACAACGAGTGGTTTCAAGAGGCTCACCAATGGCCTCTAGAATCTCTGAAATACGAATAGCCTCTGCTTCACGGGCAAGGGTATAGCCGCCAAGGTGGCCGCGAGTACTGGCCACAAAGCCTTTCTGACGAAGCTTCAGAAACAGTTGTTCAAGATAAGAAAGGGGCAAGGATTGGCGCTGCGCAATTTCCGTCAACGCCAAGGGTTTACCTTGCCCATAATAAGCCAGATCCACCAAAGCCATCACCGCATAGCGTCCTCTTGTGCCGAGTTTCATACAAAACGTCCTTGAGTCAATTCTGTATTTGTAGAATTCCCGACTAATTTAGTCAAGTATGAAAAAAATAAAAAATTTATATGCTCTTCATACTTAAAGATGCATACACACTAAATTTCACAATGCTTGAGAAAATTCATCTTTTGTAATATTTTGTGATTAAGAAAGCCTTTGTTTTTATTGACCGCAGCTATCCTTCCTCATAAATTGCCCTCATGAGTAATATTTTAAATTCAAATTCTTCTTTTCCTCGTGTGGCCGTTTTAGGATGTGGTGCCTGGGGAACAAATCTGGTACGAAATTTTGCTGAACTTGGTGCCTTGGCTGCTGTTTGCGATAATAACACAGAAAAGGCAGATGCCTTAGCCTCCCACTACCATGTGCCTTCCCTCACAGAAGATCAAGTTTTCTCGGCCCCCTTCATTGAGGCTATCGTTATTGCCTCTCTAGCTCCTTTACATATCTCTCATGCTGAAAAAGCGCTTCAAGCTGGCAAACATGTTTATATTGAAAAGCCGATGGCTCTTACGGTGAAGGATGCACAAATCATTTGTTCCCTAGCCAAGGAAACAAATCGTATTCTTATGGTGGGGCATATTCTCAATTACCATCCCGCCTTCATTAAGTTAAAAGAACTCCTTCCCGAACTTGGCTCCCTAAAGCACATTTATGCCAACCGTTTGGCCTTGGGGCGCTTCCGCCGTCAGGAAAGTGTTTTATGGGACTTGGCACCCCATGACATCTCCATCATTCTTTCTTTAGTCAATGAAATGCCTCTTACGGTCTCCCCCACTTGGCATAGTTTTATAATGCCGGACAAACCGGCCAGCGCTCTTTTAAACCTCACCTTTTCAAAAGGCCTCACGGCGCACATCCATGTCTCCTGGCTCTCACCCTTTAAGGAACAAAAATTGGTTGTCATTGGAGAAAAAGGAATCGCTGTCTTTGATGATCGGAAACCTTGGGCTGAAAAGCTTGTCCTTTCAAAGGAGTGCTATCGTTGGCACGAAGGGCAAATTGAAGCGAATGATCAGTTTCAAACTCAATCCATCCCTCTTACAGAAGCAGAGCCCCTTAAGAATGAATGCCTTCACTTTTTAACCTCTGTCCAAACAGGAACCCCCCCCCTTACCTCTGGAGAAGAAGGCCTGCGCGTCACACACATTTTAGAAACCGCTGAACAAACACTTCATCAAAGGAAAGTCGCATGATTCCATTTATAGATTTAGCCACTCAACAAAGGCGCATTCGTCCTCAACTGGAGGCTGCCGTGCTGCGCATTTTAGATCATGGCGGCTATATCATGGGCCCCGAGGTTAATGCGCTTGAAAAAGAACTTAGTTCCTTTTGCGGGGCTCAGCATACTCTGACGTGCTCAAACGGGACAGATGCCCTATCTCTGCTTCTGATAGCAAAAGACGTGAAGGCAGGCGACGCTATTTTTGTCCCTGCTTTTACCTTTGCGGCCACCGCAGAAGTGGTTGCCCTCTTGGGAGCAACAGTTGTCTTTATTGATGTGTGTCCGAAGACCTTTAACATAGATTGTGAAAGTCTTGAAAAAGGCATTGCAAAAGCTAAAACTTTAGGACTTTGTCCAAAGGGTATCATAGCAGTTGACCTTTATGGCCAGGCTGCGGATTACGATAGCTTGAATTCTATTGCCACAAAACAGGGTCTTTGGGTTCTTGCCGATGCGGCGCAAAGCTTTGGTGGCACCTATAAAGGCCGCAAAGTGGGGGCCCTTGCAGAAATTACAGCCACCAGTTTTTATCCCTCAAAGCCTTTAGGCTGTTATGGGGATGGAGGTGCTGTTTTTACAGAAAACACTGGGATTGCGGATATTTTAAAGTCTTTGCGCGTTCATGGCCAAGGCACGGATAAATACGATAACGTTCGCATTGGTATGAATGGACGGTGCGACACACTGCAAGCCGCAATTCTCCTTGAGAAGCTCAAAATTTTCTCTGAAGAACTTATCTTAAGGCAAAAGGTTGCGGATCGTTACAACGAAGGTCTCTCCGCCGTTGCCACAACGCCTGTTATTGAAAACAATTGCCAGTCCGCTTGGGCTCAATATACCGTAAAGATTGATCCTGAAATGCGCGCACCTCTGATGAAAGCCCTCAACGCTGAAGGCATTCCCACCATGATTCACTACAACACCCCCCTTCACAAACTAAAGGCCTATAAAGAATATCCTTGTGCAACTGACACCCTTCCCGTTTCTGAAGGCCTGGCGCACTGTGTTATGAGCCTTCCCATGCATCCTTATTTAGGGACAGAGGCGCAAGATCATATTATTAAGCAGTTTTGTGAAGTTTCTCACCGTTTGCAAATGAAGCGAGTGGCTTAGGGAAAAGATCGGCCTTCAATCGGCATTTTATGGAGCATAGAAATATCTTTTCTCTTCTTTGAATAAAAATTCGGAAAGACAAAAGCTAAACAGTGTCTTTTTCATCTTAGGCCACATTTTCATTTTTTTGACAAAATATAAAATATGTCATATTATATAAATATATTTGTTTTTTAATAAAGGTGAACATTATGAGAAATTATACATCTAAAATTTCAAAAATTTTAAGAACGTCAGCAATCATAACTCTTTTTTGCCTCTCATCAGCTTCAGCTTATCTAGGCGGGGATGAGGACAAAGGGGATATTAGTACATCTCCTTCTATTCAAGAACCAAGAACACCCTCTCCTGAACTTGAAATTCCAGGAGTAGAGAGCATCTCACCAAGTACCATTCCTTCAGCTCAGCCTGTAGATCCCCTTCTTGAACTTCAAAGAGAACTACAGATAGCACAACTCCGGCGGCAAATAGCCGAAGAAGAAGCAGCAAGATTAATTGCTCAACAATATACAGCACCCCCCCCTGTGGATCCACTCGTATCACTATTGGGGGGACTATTGAAAGCAGCCTCAGGTAGCCGCGCCCAAGAACGCGTTGAACGTAACGCTTCAACAGAAGTGGGTAGATTTTTTGAAAGCTTTGAGAATGCTCAAAAAGGTCTTGGCTGGCGCCATCACGGGCGGTTAGCAAAGGAAGAGATAGCCCGGGAACAAAAAGTAAATCAAGCGCTAAACACTAGTCTTTCTTATATGGAAAGTCACTATAAATTATCAAGGCTATTGAATTTGCAGCCGGAAGAAAGAGCAAGTCTCTTACAAAAAGCAAATGAAATAGTGAAAACGGCGGAGATAACCCCGGATACAGGGGCTATTGTAAAAGCCTACAAAGCAATATACGGAGTCGATCCTTCGACTCCATAAACGAATTTTTAAAAGATTACTGCATGCCATACGAAGCGCGGGGACAGTGGG
>JAKFXB010000065.1 GCA_021731585.1 Alphaproteobacteria bacterium | reverse complement strand
AACTTCGCGTCTGCTAGAAAATCAAATCGCTGAGGTGCAAATTTGGTGTAGCGTTCTTAACAAGATGACTCTCTCGGGCATGCCACTAACCACAACCCTCTAAATTTTACCTCTATTCCACCCCCCCTCCAGCTCCCTATCACTTCATTTATTCAACAAAGCCCCCACAAGGGGAGAGGTAAAGGAAAGGGGACAAACTTTATTCCTCTGATTTTGCTGAAATATCTTCAACAGATGTCCCTACAGGGACGATCTCCTCTTGCTTTTGAGGTAACAGGACTTCAGCCCCCGTCTTGCGAGTAATCTTTTCAGCAATACGTGCCTTTTTACCCGTTAAGCCACGGAGGTAGTAAAGTTTCGCACGGCGCACAATACCTCTGCGGACCAACTTGACTTCAATGTTGGGGGAGTAAAGGGGGAAGATACGCTCAACGCCTTCGCCATAGGAAATCTTGCGAACGGTGAATGAGGAGTTAATCCCTGCATTTTTGCGCCCAATGCAAACGCCTTCAAAGGCCTGGATCCGCTCACGGGTGCCTTCTACAACCTTTACCATGACTTTGATAGTGTCTCCTGCACGAAAGTCAGGAATTGTCTTGTTTTCTGTTAGTTTTTTGAGTTGTTCTTGCTCAAAGTTTTGTAAAAGATTCATCTCTCTTCTCCTTAAGTTAAATGATGTTGTTGCGTATATAAATTCCATAAATCAGGGCGCCGCTCTTGCGTAATCTTGATCGCTTGTTCCTGCCGCCAAGTCTGAATCCTTTCATGATGGCCGGATAAAAGGACTTCAGGAACTTCATATCCCTTCCAAACCCGCGGACGGGTGTAGTGGGGGTATTCAAGAAGACCTGTTGAAAAGCTTTCTTCTTCAAGGGACGTTTCATCGCCAATAACCCCAGGGATCAGGCGCAAAGTCGCATCGAGAATGGTCATGGCAGCAAGCTCACCGCCTGTCAGGACAAAGTCGCCTAAGCTAATATCTTCGGCCTGCCATTCGTCCAGAACGCGTTGATCAATGCCTTCATAGCGGCCGCATAGAAAAACAAGGGGAAGGGGCGAGAGGGCCACTTCTTGCGCTAAGCGTTGTCCAAAAACCTGCCCCCGGGGGGTGAGGTGAATCAGACGAGCTTTACCCTTTTCCATGATGGACGTAAGGGCTTTATCAATAATATCTGGGCGCATGACCATGCCAGGTCCCCCGCCAAAACAGGTATCATCAACAGTTTGATGCTTATCTTCTGCAAAGCTGCGAATGTCTACCACATCCAGTTGCCATACCTTTTTCTCGAGAGCCTTTCCCAAAAGAGAATGGCCCAAGGGGCCGGGAAACATTTCCGGGAAAAGAGTCAGGATGGTTACTTTACGCATCGCTTTCCTCCCGGGTGAGGTATGTTTCCCCTTCTGGACTTAACACAAGTATTCCCTCGTCGTTAAGAATTTCAGGAACGCAATCCTTTGTAAAAGGAAGCATTTCAAGTTTTCCCAGAAGCGTTTTGACTTCAAGAATGTCGCCGGCGCCAAAATTATAAAGCGCATGCACATCTCCGAGTAAAACTCCTTGAGAAGAATGAACCTTAAGACCAATAAGATCATGGTGATAAAACGTGTTTCCAGAAAGGGCTGGCAATTTAGAGTGCGGCACAAAAAGCTCCGTTCCCCTCATTTGCTCCGCATAGTTACGATCCGAAACCCCTTCAAAGGAGATGATAAGGATATCTCCTTTTTGAGACAGGACTTTTTTGACCCGATACGCTTCCTCTCCCATTTTATCGCAGTAGGGTGAGAATTTGTTGAATTCCGTAGGATTCTCCAAAAAGCACTTCACCTTCACATGTCCACGCACGCCGTGAGCTGATGCAACGACAGCGGCGCAAAAGAGGGAAGGGGAGGTGGAGGAGCTCGGGGTCATAAACGATCCTTACGCTGACGCTTCGTCTTCGACTGCAGCGGGTGCTTCAGCTTCTACTGGAGCCGCTTCAGCTTCTACGGGAGCTGCAGCCACTTCAGGCTCCGGCTCCGGTGCAGGAGGAGGAGGCGCTTTAGCGGCTTCTTCTCTTGCTAACCTTGCTTCTTCTTCCGCTTTGAGACGCTCTTGGGCTTTTGCCTTAGGAGCCGACTTCAAGGGAGTTTCGCGAACTGCAGGCATTTCAATAAGGTTGGCTTTTCCTAAGAAGAGGGCAACCCGATCTGTCGGTTGAGCACCAACGCTCAGCCAATACTTGATCCGGTCAGAATTTAAGCGAATACGGTCCTCATTATCATGGGACAACATAGGATTATAGGTTCCCACTTTTTCGACAAAGCGGCCGTCACGCGGTGAGCGTGCGTCGGCGATGACGATTTGAAAAAATGGGCGTTTTTTAGCACCACCTCGTGCTAGACGAATTTTTAAAGCCATGGTTCCTTTCTTTCCTTATTAAGGGTTAACGGCGGGGCATAAGGCCCGGTAATCCTTGGCGCAAGAGACCTCTTTTGCCAAGTTTTTTCATGCGTTTCATCATATCACTCATGTCCCGAAACTGTTTGAGAAGCTTATTCACATCCTGAACGGATGTGCCACTTCCCAAAGCGATGCGGCGTTTACGTGAGCCATTAATCAGACGTGCATCCTTCTTTTCATGCTTTGTCATTGAGCGAATTATGGCAACTTGCCTTTGAACAAAGCGATCATCAATTCCTGCTTGGGCGATTTTATCTTTAAACTTATTAACACCAGGAATCATTCCCATCAAGCTCGAAAGTCCCCCCATCTTATTCATTTGAAGAAGTTGGGCTTCTAAGGAATCAAAATCGAATTCCCCTTTCTGCATTTGCTTGGCTAGCTTTTCAGCTTCTTCCTGGTCAACGGTCTCAAAAGCTTTTTCTACAAGGCTGACCACATCACCCATCCCCAAAATACGGGTGGCGATACGGTCGGGGTGAAAGAGCTCTAGCTGATCCGGTTTCTCACCTGTTCCAAGAAGTTTTAAAGGCTTGCCAGTGACAGCGCGCATGGACAGGGCAGCACCCCCTCGGGCATCGCCATCAATACGAGAGAGGGCAATGGCGGTTGCGCCAACCTTGTCATCAAATTCTTTAGCAATAGTGACCGCATCTTGACCGGTCATAGCATCGGCGACGAGGATAACCTCTGCCGGGTTTGAAAGCTTACGAACCGCAACCACTTCATTCATGAGATCTTGATCGATATGAAGGCGGCCGGCTGTGTCGAGGATGAGGACATCATACCCTTCAAGACGGGCTTGTGTCAGGGCCCGCTCTGTAATTTTAAGGGGTTTTTCGTCGCTGATAATGGAAAGGGTTTCAATATGGCATTGTTGGCCCAAAGTTTGGAGCTGCTCTCGCGCTGCAGGGCGATAAACGTCAAGGGAGGCCATCAGAACTTTTTTCTTTTGCTTCTTTGTCAGGTAATTGCCGAGCTTTGCGGTCATGGAGGTTTTACCCGACCCTTGCAAACCCACCATTAGGATAACTACAGGCGGCGTTGCTCGTAGTTCAATATCCACAACCTCTTGGCCTAAAAATTCAATCAAAGCGTCATGAACGATTTTGACCACCATTTGCCCAGCGCTGATGCTGCGCAAAACTTCTTGACCAATGGCTTTTTCTTGGATTTGAGTGATGAAGTCTTTCACAACGGGCAAGGCGACATCGGCTTCTAAAAGAGCAATGCGTACTTCGCGCAAGGCAGCTTTTACGTCCGCCTCCGTTAATGCGCCCCGTCCTTTGAGCTTATCGATGATGGAGCCAAGACGGCCCGTTAAATTCTCAAACACAATTGTTTCCTAACAAAAACGCGCCAGTGCTCGCAACGCGAGGACTGACGTGATGAATGTATGTGGACCATAAGGTTTTATGGGGCGCTTGTCAACTAGGTTGCTGAAAGGCTTTTTCTTTTCACTTCATAATGACACAAAGCCATTGTGGCTCCTAGGATCAGAAAGGAGCCCGTCCATGTCCAAGATGTGGGCCATTCATGAAAGAAGGCCATCCCAATAGTGGCTGCCGCAATAAGGCGCGTAAAACTAACGGGAATTAAATAGATGATTTCAGCAGCCACATAGGCTTGGCTGAGAAAAATATAAGCACAAGCCAAAAGCCCTCCCATGAAAATCAGCCAAGGCCATTGCCAGGGAAGGGGAGTGATCCACTCTGGAAGGGAGGCTACAGCAAAAACGGGGAGGGTGAAGAGAAGAAGGTAAAGGGTGATCGTTTGCGGAGAATCATTCCGTGATTGCTTTTTTCCAAAAATCGCCGCAAGAGCATGACAAGCAGTGGCACCTAAAGGGAAGAGGGCGAGAAAGCTTAAGTCCTGCCAACTGGTTTTTCCTTCAAAAAGGTCGCCTCCCGAGATAAGCAAGGCACCAATAAAAGAAAGAAGAATGGCGCTTCCGCGCCCCCAATTACAGTTTTCTTTCAAGAACAAATGAGCTCCCAATAGGGTGAACAAAGGCGTTGTATATTTAAAGGCCACCACTTGAACCAGGGACATTTGGGACAAAGCTATGTACCAAAGAATGACCCCAAGGGCAACAACGATGGCACGCCCAAGATAAAGAGAGGGCCCGGTGATGATGAAGGCCGTTTTTCCAGTTTTTAAGGCCCAGGGGAGGGTAAATAACAGCGCAAAAAGGGTCTCGAAAAAAGCGAGCTCTGGTGCAGGGAAAGGAGGTATCCCGAGTGTTTTAGCCAAATGGGAAAAATAGTGAACACATCCATAAATGCCGGCAAAGCAAAGGCAGGAAAGAGCTTTGAATAAAGCGCCTCTAAAAGCACGAGAGAAAAAAACCGATTCTTGAAGCATGGCTATAATAACTCATATGGCGGGGATTATCATTATCTCTATTTTAAAGAGTATTGGGATTTCTTAGTCAAGCTAATCTTCCTCTTCCGAACGTGTAGGATGAAGAATTCCTATCTTTATCAACTCCTTATCAAAATCCTCTTGGCAATGGGGGGCGCGGCAAGTCAGAAGAGCCTCATCCAAGGGGGCACTAGAGGAAGAAGCAAGAGATTGGCTTCGACACATTTCTGCGCGGATGTAATCGATAAATGGATCAAGACTATTATCATCCAGAGCTTTGTTAACAGCCGTTTTGTAGTGTTCATCACTCCAGAAAGCAATTGGTGAAAATCCTTTTTTCTTTAATGTGGCTAATAACCAGGCTCGTCCCGTACTGCCATTGCCATCTTCACAGACATGATGCTTGACTATGGCTTGATGAATACAAGCCGCAGCATCAATTATCTTGTTTTGTTTTAAGAGTGATTTAAATTTCCCGAAATCAGAACGCAGGCGTTTTTTGAGTGTTTTTGGGTTAGAATCTTCTAGATGATAATAAGCACGGCAAAAGTCATAGGCTTCTGGGGCTGCTAAATCAGGATTTGAGAGAATATCCGCAATAAGGAAGCGCCATCCCCCAAATTCAATAGCCGCGGTCAGTCTTATATTAGGAACCAAACTTCTAGCAAAAGAGACTTCAGAAACTAATGCGTTATAGATCCCTAAATTTTTAGGGTCATTTTTTTTCAGATAAGCACGCATAGCCTCCACATTTTCGAATTGTGGTACAAGAGCAGGTTTTTTCTTTATGGTCACCGGCACACTTCGATATGTCGGCAGTTCTTTACTATCCTGTAGTATCCTATTGAGATTAAAAAAATGGGATTCAAAGGTGTCAAAAGACATCTCTTCAAAGGTTTGTCCTATAAGGTGTGTATCGATGTAGTGCAAAGCATCTTGCCATCTTTTCCCAGCCACGGGATCAGAATAGGTAAGGAAACCATCAATGGCTCCTGTCCGTGTGATCTCTTGCACTTTGGGAAGCAAAGAAGGGCGCATAATCCATGTCATATGGGTATGGCTTTCTCCAGGCGAGATAGAAATTAGGCTCTCAGGAATAGCATGATGAACAGTGTCTTCAATACACTGAACACTTTCAAAAAGATGACTTCCTGCTACATAAATGCCTGCATGAGGGAGGCGAGTTACATATTCCGGCCATGGAGCCGTAGGAGAGACCTTTTCAATGGGACAGTCGTCGGTAGGTTGAGGGGCAAGAAAACCTAGGCGCCGAATCTTAGGAGGATGGGTAGGGACAAGCTTGGCATCAGCAGACAGGAGTTGTGCTGTAAACATCAGAGTGAGAAAAGGTAGTGTATAAGGATGGTTGAGGTTCATCTTGGGCAAGAAGGAAAAAACAAAGTCTTTTTGTTTTTCCTCGAATGTAGCTTGTTTTAGACTTGCTTTTCCTTTCTGTGTATTCATTTTTTGGGTGCTTACGCTTGGAGTGGTGCGCTGTTGATTTCGATTTCTTCCAGCTTCCGCATTTGGCAATAATATAAGGCTTAAGAATAGAAAAGAAAAAATATTAATGCGTGTAAATTTCATTTAAAACCATTATAAAAAATGTATTTACATGGTCTTATATCATTGAAGGCATATATGTCAAATTGTTGATATTCTTTTTTTCAGTAGATCGAAAGAGGCCCAGGTGCCTCCTTCTCCATGCCAATTGCCTTGAGAAGCTGCTTTTGAATATTCAGTCGCACGTGCTTCAAAAAAGTTGGCGTGTTCAACACCGTTGAGCATGGCGGTTAGCCAGGGGAGGGGATGGGGTTGTTTCTGTTCATAATCACCAACATTTCCTGTAAAATAACCATAAACCGGTGTAAGATGAAGCTGAGTTAAGCGCCAATCCGCAATATAGCGGACATAAGCTTGAATATCTTGTAGTGTCATCCCTTCCACTTCACCAAGTTCAAAAGCAACTTCAACAAATTTATCTTCGAGGGATACCATTGTTTTGGCAACATCGATTATATCATCGCCAACAGAGGGGGTGAGGGCCCCCGTTTCTTCAGCCCATGCATGGTAGAGTTTAATAATACTTTCGCAATGTAAACTTTCATCTCTCACCGACCAAGAGACAATTTGGCCCATGCCTTTCATTTTGTTGTGGCGTGGGAAATTCATCAACATGGCAAAGCTTGCAAAGAGAGACATACCTTCCGTAAAGGCACCGAACATGGCCAGTGTGCGCGCAACATCTGCGCATGTTTTGACACCAAAGCTTTTCATATAATCAGCTTTAGCACGCATAGCTGCGTAATCTCGGAAAGCTTCAAATTCGGATTGGGGCATGCCAAGAGTCTTTAACAATAACGCGTAAGCATCGATATGCACGGTTTCAATGTTGGTAAACGCCGCCATCATCATTTGTATTTCCAATGGCTGGAAAATAGGGATGTAACGTTTAAAATAATTATCGCTGACTTCTACATCTGATTGGGTGAAAAAACGGAAAATTTGGGTTAAGAGATTGCGCTCATTGAGCGTCAATGTATCTGACTGCCAGTCTTTAATATCCTCTCCCAGGGGGACTTCTTCACCCATCCAATGAACCTGTTGTTGCCGTTTCCAGCATTGATAGGCCCACGGATAACGGTCTACGTTATACGTCCCAGAGGTTTCTAATAGACCAATGAGTCCTTTGCCTTGTAAGTCCAGTGGATTTGCATCTGCATATATCATGACATCATTCTTTCTTCTTTTGCTTTTCTTTTACTTATTGGCAGGCCAAGCATTCTTCATAATCGGTTGGCTTGGACTGTACAGCTTTTTTCGCCACCCCATCTCCGCCAGCGTATTCAGCTCTTTGAATAGATTTTGATCGACAATAGTAGAGGCTTTTGATTCCCTTTTCCCAAGCAGACCAATGCAGCATTAACACATCCCACTTATCAATGTTCGCAGATAAAAACAGATTAACTGACTGCCCTTGACAGATATAAGGGGCACGATCTCCTGCTAGCTCAATCACCCAACGTTGATCAATTTCAAAGGCCGTTTTGAAGATATCTTTTTCCTCTTGAGAGAGAGCGGTTAAATGCTGTACTGAGCCTTCGTTTTCAAGAATCGATTGCCATGTTACCTCATCATTAAGCCCCTTGGTTTCCAATAATTTTTCCAAATGCTTATTTTTGACAGCATAATTTCCTGAAAGAGTTTTATGGTTATAGATATTTGCAGGGATGGGTTCAATGCAAGCGCTTGTTCCTCCACAAATAATGCTGATGGATGCGGTTGGTGCAATGGCAAGTTTATGACTAAAACGGGCTTTTATGGAGCGATCGGCTGCATCTGGGCAAGCACCACGTTCTTCCGCCAGCTGAACGGAAGCAGCATCAGCTGCGCGCCTGATATGACGAAACATTTTCTTGTTCCAGGATTTGGCCATAGCGCTCTCAAACGGAATGCCGCGAGATTGAAGGAAAGAGTGAAAACCCATCAAGCCTAAACCCACAGATCTCTCGCGCATGGCTGAATATTTTGCCCGCGCCATACCATTCGGTGCAGTATCGATGAATTCTTGTAATACATTGTCAAGAAAGCGCATAACGTCCTCAATGATGTAGGGGTGATCATGCCATTCGTCCCACGTTTCAGCATTGAGAGAAGATAAACAACAGACAGCTGTGCGGTCTTTTCCAAATTGGTCAGGGCCTGTCGCGAGAAAAATCTCGCTACACAAATTTGACATGCGTACTTTTAAACCCAATTCACGCTGATGCTTGGGCATGGCCTTATTGACTGTATCAATGTAAATGAGGTAGGGCTCGCCAGTTTGCAGACGCGTCTCCAAAATTTTTTGAAATAAGTTCCGTGCGTTGACGGTACGGATAAGGGTGTTGGTTTTAGGACTACGTAGTCCAAATTCCCTATCATCACGTACAGCTTCCATGAATTCATCGGTGATGTTGATCCCATGATGCAGATTCAGGCTTTTACGGTTGAAATCACCAGAGGGTTTGCGAACTTCTAAAAACTCTTCAATTTCAGGATGATGAACGTCTAGATAGACGGCAGCAGAACCACGGCGCAGGGACCCTTGACTGATGGCAAGGGTTAAGGAATCCATCACACGAACAAAGGGAATAATTCCAGAAGTCTTGCCTGCCCGACCTATCGACTCGCCAATACTGCGCACAAATCCCCAATAGGTCCCGACTCCTCCACCATTGGAAGCCAGCAATACGTTTTCGTTCCATGTGGAAACAATACCATCCAAGCTGTCGGATACAGTATTGAGAAAGCAGGAAATAGGAAGACCTCTTTTGGCCCCCCCGTTGGAAAGAATAGGTGTAGAGGGCATAAACCAGAGCTGGGAAATATAGTCATAAAGGCGCTGAGCATGGGCAGTATCATCAGCATAATTGCAGGCAACACGTGCAAACATATCCTGATAACTCTCCCCTTTAAGGAGATAACGATTATCTAACGTCTCTTTACCAAATTGGATGAGGAGATCATCACGTGTACGATCAAGGCGAAGTTGCTCTTTCGTAGGTTTAGGTTTTGGTGCAGGTTTTTCTTCTAGAAGAGGTTTTTTTTGTTTGATTTTAGGGAACTTTAAGAGAGTTCGGGTCGGATCAAAATTGATCAAATGCCCATTTCGGTCAAAATCGTATGCATGGTTCATAGTTACACCCTCTATGGTTAGAGGGCAGGAGTCCTGAAAGCGAGAATACACGAGATCTGCGTATCGCGCCCTCATCGGTGCACCCCGCCCGACGTGTTTGCAGTGGATTGTCTAAAGGCAGGTCTCCTGACTTACGGGTCGTTATTGTTACAGATTGCCTTCCCAGGAGTAATCCCAGTGGCTTTACATCTGCACAACTCACCGCTTACAGTTGCGGGGGCAGTTCCGGTATTGCTTGATGCGCACCGGATTCCCTTTTCAGTATCGCAGCACATGCGACGATACACCTTAAGATACTCCGATAATGTCTTTAATGAGAAGCCTCTG
Source organism: Alphaproteobacteria bacterium (assembly GCA_021731585.1). GTDB lineage: Bacteria > Pseudomonadota > Alphaproteobacteria > UBA9655 > UBA9655 > UBA9655. The sequence goes on along the minus strand of JAKFXB010000065.1, from coordinate 8,921 downwards.
TCAATAGGTTACGGTACATAAACTGCAATTGATTAATCACTTGCATTTTCACCTTATCTCCTTTATGAAGAAGACAACTCTTTGCCGGCAGAGCCGGCTTGTGAGGGCATTGGGCCTTTCATAATTAGCCATAAGGAGTCATAAGATGGCGTTATACGAAACCGTCTTCATTGCACGTCAAGATCTTTCAGCGGGTCAAGTTGAAACTCTGGCAACCACGATGACAGATATTCTTACCCAAGGTCAGGGTGAAGTGACCAAGACTGAATTCTGCGGCCTCCGCAACCTTGCCTACAGCATCAAGAAAAACCGCAAAGGTCACTATGTCCTTTTCAGCATTGATGCTCCCGCGCCTGCTGTCAAAGAAATGGAGCGGCAAATGGGTCTGAACGAGGATATCTTGCGCTTTTTAACCATAAGAGTCGAAGCACTTGATCCCGAGCCTTCTCCTTTAATGCAAAGCAAGCATTCCCGTGATCGCAATTATGAATCCTTTGAAGGACAAGATCCCTATGCGGCTTTTGCCCACATCAAACGAGATGAGAGCGATGAAGATGCCGCTGATGAAGGAGATAAATAATGAGCAATATTCCAACAACCCGTAAACCTTTTTTCCGTCGCCGGAAGACCTGTCCTTTTTCAGGAGCTGATGGGATTAAGATTGACTACAAGGATGTCAAGCTCTTGCAAAAGTTTACCACAGAGCGGGGGAAAATCATCCCTAGCCGCATCACGGCTGTTTCTCAGAAGAAGCAACGCGAATTGGCTCAAGCTATTAAGCGGGCACGGTTTATAGCTCTTATGCCGTACGTGCTTGACTAAAGTATCTATGAACACCTCTCCCAATTGGGGTATTATCTTTCTGGGTGGCCTTTTAAGTGCCACCCTTTCCTTTTCACCTGCTTTATTTCATCCAGCCTTTATTCTTTTTTCTTATTTAGCCACGCTTCCCCTGTTTCTCATAGGTCTTGGCCTCGGTTTATATTCTCTTTATGGAGCGGCCCTGATTGCCTCAATTTTAGTTTTTATTGTGGAAGGAGTTCTTGCAGGATCAGAATTTTTTGTCTTATCCGCCTTGGGACCTATCTTCTTAGTCAATCGTGCTCTTTTAAACCGAAAGCAGGGGGGAAAAATAACTTGGTATCCCTCCACCTACCTTTTACGTGATTTAACATTGGCTTCAGCTGTTGTCACGGTGATTACCTTGGGAGTTTATCTTTACTTTACTCAGGGAGAAGATACGCAAACCTTTGTGAATAACTTTCTTAAAGTTTTTGATCCTGAGGGACAACTTAAAGATGCAAAGCCCTTTTTGCACCTGCTTTTTCCCTTCTTGCCGGGCTTTTTTGCTTTTTCCTGGTCTGTGATGATGATCATCAATGGCACTTTAGCCCAAGGTCTTCTTGTGCGCTTTCATCATAATCTGCGCACCTCTCCTACCCTGAGTAACCTTTGCGCTCCCGATAAACTGACTCTTGTCTTGGGACTTACCTTTCTCCTTTCTCTCTTTGGCGTAGGCACGCTTGGTCTGATTGGAAAAAATTTTACGATTATTTTCATTTTTCCTTTTTTCCTCATTGGTCTCGGGGTGGTTCATCGTTGGCTTCACAAAACCTCTTTTGCCACCTTAGGCCTCACCATTTTCTATCTTTGTCTTCTGATCTTATTTTGGCCAATATTCATCGTTATTCTCATTGGTGTTTTAAAACCCTGGATTGAAAAAAATAACCTTACCAGCTGACATCTTAAGCGATTGACATTTTGTGGAACTGATGACTAAATAAACTCCTTGTTATAACAATGGAGTCACCCCATGGCCTATTTTCGATTTAGAAGCGGGAACATAAAGCACACATACTTTTTGAACCCACTGGAAAATAGGAAATTATTATCATGTCGAAAGCGACCGCTCTAAAACAAACTTTAAAAACCCTCCTCCTCTCTCTTTTGTTGATTGCTCCGCTAAATGCGGTATCTTCTTCTAAAAAGATAGCTATTACCCAATTTATTGACCATGTAGCTGCAGATGAAGTTAGGCGCGGTGTTATAGAAGAATTGGCCAAAAAAGGGTTTAAGGATGGCGAAAACCTAACAATCACCTTTGAAAATGCTCAAGGTAATGCTGGCACAGCTGGTCAGATTGCACGTAAATTTATAGGTTTAAATCCAGATGTGATCGTTGCCATTACAACCCCTTCCGCTCAAGCCATTGTCAAAGCCGCGGGGCAGGGGGCTATTCCTATCGTCTTTAGTGCGGTAACGAACCCTATTGAAGCAGGCCTTGTTTCTTCCCTGGCCCATCCTGAAGGAAACGTGACAGGCGTTATGGATGCTCCTCCCATTAAAGAACAAATTGCCTTTTTGAAAAAAATTCTCCCCGAGGCGAAAACTGTGGGTATTCTCTATAATCCTGGTGATAATGGATCCGTAGCCTCTCTAGAGGTTATTCGGGCTGAGGCCAAGGCTCAAGGATTAACCCTTGTTGAGGCAACGCCTTTTAAATCATCAGACATTCAAACCGCATTTCTCGCCCTTGTGGGGAAGGTGGATGCGGTCTATGTGCCTCTTGATAATATGATTGTCTCTGCCATGAAGTCCGTGTCGGCCCTGGCTTTAAAGCATAACTTGCCGCTTTTTGTGGCTGACAGTGGGTCCGTTGAGGCGGGAGCTTTTGCCTGTCTTGGCTATAGTTATCTTCAAGCTGGCCACAAAACAGGGGAAATTGTTGGTGAAATCTTGAATGGAAAGTCTCCTTCCGAAATTGCCATTGCATCTCCTGGGAGAACAGATATATTCATCAATCAAAATGCCCTTGAAAAATTAGGACTTTCTCTTCCAGAGGCGGTTCGGATCGGGGCGCATTTTTACTAGAAAAATGGAGTAAGATGGCATGAATTTAATTCAATTCATGGGAGCTGTAGAATTAGGACTTCTTTATGGACTTGTAGCCATGGGGGTCTTGTTGTCCTTTCGAATCCTTGACTTTCCTGACCTGACGGTGGATGGTAGCTTTCCTTTGGGAGGAGCGGTATGTGCCATTTTAATTGTCTCCGGCTTTAATCCTTGGCTGGCCACTTTGTGTGCGATCTTAGCCGGAATGGCTGCGGGTTTCACCACAGCTTGGATCAGTGTGCGCTGGAATATTCTCCATCTTCTTGCGAGTATTTTAACTCTGACAGCCCTTTATTCTATTAATCTACGAATCATGGGACGTCCGAATATTGCCCTCCTAGGAGAAATCACCATTTTCTCTCCTCTTGAAGAGTCCAATCTGCACAGTCTTTTTACTTTGCCTACAGCTATGTTTATTCTTGCTGCCATTGTCTTGTTACTTCTCTATCGTTTTTTAAGTTCAGAAAAAGGGCTTGGTATGCGGGCAACAGGCGCCAATATACGCATGGCTAAAGCTCAAGGAGTCAGGGTCAATGGACAAATTTTTTTGGGTCTTGCTCTGAGTAATGGGCTCGTTGCCCTTGCAGGGGCCCTTTATTCCCAAAGCCAAGGCTTTGCTGATCTTTCTATGGGGCCAGGAACAATTATTGCAGGACTTGCGGCAGTGATTATGGGAGAGGCTCTTTTCAACCCCAAGGTTATTTTTACAGCTCTTATTGCCTGTGTGCTCGGGTCAATTTTTTATCGCTTAGTCACGGCAATCGCTCTTAATATGGGCTTTTTAGGTCTTCATACGCAGGACCTTCCTCTTGTGTCAGCTGTTCTTGTCGGTATTGCGATGGTGACTCCTCGATTGAGAGCGAAGATACTTGATTTTAAAGCTTCAAGGAGTTAGCCATGATTCGCATGACCGATCTTCATGTCACTTTTAACCGTGGAACAGCCATGGAAAATAGGGCTTTGCGTGGAGTGACTTTGGATATTAAAAAGGGCGATTTTGTGTGTGTCATTGGTGGGAATGGTGCTGGAAAATCAACGCTTTTGAACGCCCTTTGTGGGGATATTTTCCCGGACACGGGAAAAATTTCGATTGATAACAAAGACGTGACTTCCCTTTCTACCTGGCAACGAGCGCCTTATGTGGCGCGGGTTTTTCAAGACCCTATGGCAGGGACGTGTGCTAATCTTACTATTGAGGAAAATCTGGCCCTTGCCATGGGAAGAGGGATGAAAAGAACCCTTAAAATGGCTATTAATAAGGATTATCGTGAAAAATTTCGGGTGCAACTTGGCCGATTGAAGCTCGGCCTTGAGGACCGTCTTAAGGATCCCATCGGTAGGCTCTCAGGCGGCCAAAGGCAAGCGATCAGTCTTATTATGGCCGTATTGCAGCCTATGAAAATTATTGCTCTTGATGAGCATACAGCAGCCCTTGATCCTAAAACGGCTGCTTTCATTCTTGAATTGACTCGTGAGATTGTTGAAGAAAACCAGCTCACGGCTTTGATGGTGACCCACAGCATGCATCAGGCTCTTGAGCTGGGCAATCGTACTCTTATGCTTCATGAAGGGCGCGTTGTCTTTGATGTGCAGGGCGAAAGGCGTCAAGGTCTTAAGGTTTCTGATCTTCTTGAACTCTTTCATAAAGCAAGTGGCCTTGAATTGGATGATGATAGTTTGTTATTAAGCTGAAGGAGCGTTTATGACCTACGTTGTGACGGAAGCCTGTATTAAGTGCAAATATACCGATTGCGTTGAAGTATGCCCCGTTGATTGTTTTTATGAAGGGGAAAATATGCTTGTCATTAATCCGGATGAGTGTATCGATTGCGGTGTGTGCGTGCCTGAATGTCCTATTGAAGCCATTTCCCCAGACACGGACCCCAAAATGGAAGCTTGGGTGGAAATGAATGCCAAGTATGCTAAAATTTGGCCCAATATTAGACTGAAAAAGCCCCCCTTAGAGGAGGCAGATAAGTGGGCTTCCGTTCACAAAAAATATCCCCGCTACTTCAGTCCTGAAAAGGGGGGTTGAAGGATCTTTTTATCCTTCTAATAAATTAGAAAGTTACTACTTGTATTTTTTTTAAATATTACTTGCAAATAAAATTTTTTAACTTATACAATGTGGAGGGCCAATTAATAGGATTGGCTTAAATTATATTTTTATAGGAGAAATTGATGAGAAATAAGTTTTTAAAAATGACCTTTATGGCACTGTGTTTAAGTACAAGTTCTGTCCTGCATGCAATGAACGATGAAGATGGAACATGTTCTACTTCTGCCATTACTTCTTGTGTGGGAAAGTATGAGATCAGAAGAAATGATTCTCACGAACAACCAAGTGGAAGCGTTGCTATTCGACAGGAGGGAGATCATCTCGTCTTAGAAAATTTCAGTCTTATTCCCGGAAGTTTTTACCACAATCGTATGCAAGAGATTGCTTCTGAGTCGGAAGTAGAAAGCCCAAACTTTACTTCACCTTTTAATGCAGAAAATCGCCAAATTGCCAACTTTGTTCTCTCTGCATTTCCAACTGAAGTTATTCAGTTAAAGTTTCTAGGGAATCCAGAAGGAAGCATGCAATACGGTGCTGAAGTACCCTTTGGTGGGACAGAGAGAGCTTTCATGCACGTTCGTTTTAGAACAGGAAAAGACTCACATTTTGGAGAGATGTTCCACCTTTCTGTTGAGTCTCCCTATGGCCTCGGAACCAGAGGCGGTACTGTCTTTTCAGCACCCGTAGAGCAATTTAGGCTTTTTAAAGTAGGAAGTGCTGAGCATACGGCTCTGTTGGAACGTTCAGAATTTTTCTCTGCCCCAAAAAGCGAATAAGTTTAGTTCGCTTAACCCTGCTTATGTCATCCTGAGCCCCCGAGTAACGCGAGGGGGACTCAGGATCTCATTCACTAATCTTTAATTACTAATATAAGCCGTGAGGTAAGATCTAACGTTACGGTCGAGTTCTTCATCCAGATTATTCATGATCTTTTCCATCATATTAATCCAAATTTTGCGCCGTTGACCGAGAGTAAGGTTATCCGCAACCGTCCGTGATCCTTGAGCACGTGCATAAGCAAATCCCTTGGCATTCCCAAATTCATCAAAAATCTCGATTTTTACTGACATTTTGGCTTCATATTCCTCGGAAGGGTTTGAGGTAAACACTTTTTTAAGGCCTCCTGGTCCTTTAAGAGATTTTTCAACAACGGAAGCCTCTTCAATGGTTACAACCGCATGACCTCCCCCTTTACCGACAGGGAGGAGGCGGTCTTGTGCCCATTGTTGAATCATGGCCGTTGGAGGCACGGGGAGCTCATTTTCTACGTGAGGAGGTCTTGAAGAAGACTGATATTGCTTTACAACTTCAACGCGCGCCACATTAAGGCGAAGGGGTTTGTTGGAAAGATAGGCAAGGCCAACGGGCTCAGGCATTTGTACGGAAGAACAGGAAGCCAAGAAAAGGGTCAGGCAAACGAGGCTAATATTACGCATGATCATATCTCCTTAATGGACCGTCATGAGGTCCTTTCGATCAAATTTATAATGATGATTACAAAATTCACAGGTAATTTTCAACTGTCCATTTTCAAGAAGGCCTTCAATTTCTTCTGGAGAGAGAGCATTTAGAAAAATTTTAATGCGCTCTTCAGTGCAGCGACATTTCGCTTTAAGGGGAAGGGGATCATAAACCATCACGCCTCCTTCATGAAAAAGGCGTCGTAAAAGAGTAGCGTAAGGCATTGAAAAATCTAAAAATTCCTCAGCCGAAAGCGTTTGTAAAATGGCCTCGGCAGTGAACCATGCATCTTCCTTTGCCTTTTGAGAAGGGAGTTCTTGTAGGAGAAGGGCTCCACTTTTCCACATGCCTTTTTCTTCCTTAGAAAAAATGCAAATGCGCGTTTTTAATTGCTCTGATTGTTCAAAATAATGTTCCAAAGCCAAGGGGAAGGTTTCGTGATTGAGACTAACGATCCCTTGATATCGTTTATCTTTTATACCTTGATCGACGGTAAAAGCTAAGTACCCTTTGTTGAAGAGCTTTTGGAAGCTATCCTTGGGAGTGATTTGATCTGCTTTGAATTGTGCATATCCCCTGAGATTTCCTTGATGGGTCATATCAATGATGGCGAGATTCAAAGGGCCAGAGGTTTTAGTTTGGAGAGTAAAAACGCCTTCATATTTTAAAAGGCCTGCTAACGTTGCTCCTGCTGCCAGAAACTCAGCCAATATTTTAGCAATAGGCGCGGGATACTCATGCTGATTTATTATTGTTGTAGAAACATCTTGCAGGCGCACTAAACGTCCCCTCAACGCGTATAACGGGAGGACAAAAGGGACAGAAATATCGATTTCGTGAGAAGCTGTCATTGCTAAAAGTTTTCTTTTTGTTAAAGGTGATTTTTTATAGTCAGCCATAAGGCGTGGGTCAAATAGATAATGATGTGTTTAAAATGTTTGAGGAGCAAGAGGTCTTTAATAAAAGCTGAGAGAAAATCCCTGGTGAAGGGTAGGTTTTTTTGGTATTTTGTAAAGCTATTATTGTAATTCACAAAGAGGTAATTTCGCTTGAACTACACGAAAATTCAGTGCGGAGCGGCGTTTGTTCTTCTCTTCATCAACATTTGTTGGATAAGTTTTTCACCTTTGAAAATTTATTACGATAGGGAAGTTTTTCTTGCTGCATTTATTTTTTTATCTAGTCTCTTTTTTTTCTATGTATTTTATAAAGCATTTCGACTTGCTCCACGGGTCGCCCTGTTTTTGGAATCCCTCTTATTTATCCTGATTTTTATTCTGCTGCTATTGGTATTCTGTTTCCTCGTGGCAACCCTTAATTTTCCTTTTATAGACTCAACATTAGTTTTCATCGATTCTATTTTTGAAATTAACTCCTCTACTATTGTTCTTTGGTTCCGAACTCATGACTCATTAACTTATATTTTTTCCACTATCTATAAAACCTACTTTTATCAGATCCCCTTTATCATTCTTTACTTTAGTATTCGAGGAGACGCTTTGGCACTTCAAAGATTTGTTATGCAGTTTATGATTGCTTTGATTTTAACAATCATAATAAGTGGATTTTTACCTGCCTTGGGGCCTTATGTATGGTACAATTACCCGCCGAGTCCAACCCTTGCTGCCGCTTTGGCTCAATTACTGGAACTTCGAAGTGGGGTTTTAGATTTCTCTCAGAAAAATGGAATTGTGTCTTTACCGTCATTTCATACAGTTGCGGCATTTCTTTACATGTATACATTTCGTAATGAAAACAAATTCATCTTCATTTCAATTGTGATTTTAAATATATTGATGGTATTTTCATGTATTCCTATAGGAGAGCACTATTTTGCTGATATTTTGGGAGCGATTCCCACGTTTTTAGTGGCGATCTGGATTGATTCTCTTATTTATAAACATATTGTTCATACTTAATTATAGTCTCACCAATTATCAAAGAAATTGCTAGGAATTGTTGAATTTTTTATTTTTATTGCTGAATAAATATGTTATTATAATAGATAATAAGGTGTGCATAAAATGAGTGTAATTAAAAAAAATTAACACTTTTTTAATAAAAATAGTTCACAATTAAATTAATATAATAAAAATATTGAGATAACATATTTAATAATGGAGGAAATAAAATGACGTATGTAACAAATTTTTTAAGGCAAGACGATGGAGTTACTGCGATGGAATATGGCTTGATCGCAGCGCTTATCGCAGTTGTTATTCTTGTTTCCGTAGGTACAGTAGGCACCAAGGTTAATAGTGCATTTACCAAAATTGGAGCTGCTCTACCTTCTTAAAGAAGAAGAAATAAAGGGGAAGAAAACGATATATATTAGATATATTGTTTATTCCCCTTTGTTTTTAAATCAAGTCTTAACGTGTAAGAAGAAGGCTTTGTATAAAAAACTGAAATTTTGCAATTGGTTCTAAAGCTAAAAATGTAACACCTTCCTTATGATGGAGGTGTTTTTTGTTGTTCAATTTTAAAAAAGCTTAGGATTTCTCTAGAT
>JAKFXB010000133.1 GCA_021731585.1 Alphaproteobacteria bacterium | reverse complement strand
TAAGAAGAGTTTTTAAACTGAAATTGAGAGGTTAATATAGATAAAAGAAAACACCCAGTTTTATCATCTAATGAAAAATATTCATTTTTCATTAGATCTAACAATACAAATTGATCTTGGTAATAGGACCCAAAAACTTGTGATGTAAATTGAAAATAGGTTTTATTTTTCATACAAACAAGAAGACAATTCTAGACAAACTCCATAGTTTGTCTAGAATTACCTTTCATTAAGATTATCGAGGTTCGGGTTTACCACCATATTCATGCCAGTGTCCCCACACACCTTTAGTAAGCTCCGTAGCTTTCCCTAAAGAAATAATTCTAAAATCAAATTCCTTACTTTGAGTTGTAATGGTTTCTTCACTCGTTAAACTTTTCATATGTATCTCCATTTTTTTAATGTTATAGGTACAAAAGTATGAATTTTTAAAACCACTTTAACTAATATTTACCTCTAACATGTTATCCTAAAATTAGTTTTAAAATCAAGTTATCATTGACATAAAATCCCAAGACTTACAGAGAGAATCCTCCTCGACCCCGGTCCATTTCCAGTTGTTTTTCTTGAGCGAGTTGCTTAATGGCCTTGCTGATTTCAGGGTCGATTTGTTGTATGTGCGCATACACTTCCTTGTTTTTGTAAAGGGATTTGCTGAGGTCGGCCCGCTCTTTTTCTAAGTCAGAATCGTATTGCTTCTCTAACTCATGACCGAGGTCTTTAAAGCGATAATAATGAGACAAGCCTTTTTTCAAGGCTTCTTGATGCCTTTGCTCCTGCTCTTGTTGCAATTTAAAAGCTGCCTCTTTAACTTGAAGGGCCTGGGCATGAGCATCATGTTCGGCCTGTTTGATGTCTTTCAGATCGCCTAAAAACTTTATGGCCTTGTCAGGATTTTCAAAGGCAGCTTTGCGGGCTAGGTCTTTTGATTTATCGGACATATAGCTTAAAAGTGGAGACTGGAGCGCCTGCTCCACTGTTTCCATCTTTTGCTCGAACACTTGCCTGTAAGGCTCACGCTTTTCTTTCCAGTATTCAATAGAGGCAGCTTCTCCTTGGGTTTCTAAACCTTTTGTAAAAACGCGCTTGTAAAAATCAGCCTCATGAAAGGCCGGATGCTTCATATCTTCATAGACGTCGTGGACGGTGTTGATTTCTGTACGTAGAGAAACAGGCCCATTTTGAAGAATCTCTTGCGCCCTGGCTTCTTCTCGAATGGTTTCGGGCTTGATAAGAATTGACTTCTCTGAAGCTCTTCCTAAAAAGTGATCCGCAACGTTTTTAAAGGCTTGTTTAGAGACGGCCCCCATGGCGTGAAGCTCATCCCCCAGGAGGGTGAAGAGTTTGGTGAGAATCCGATCTTCTTCTTTCATAAGTTTGGAGAGAGAGGTTGCGTCCAAATAGTCGGCCGCGCCCAGCTTTTCTCCTGATTTAGAGAGAATTTGAGAAAGTTTTTCATCTCTCCAGAAGTCTAAGGTGCTTCCATAAATCTCCACATCGTCCCGGTGCCGGGTCATGGCCACATAGGTTAGGTTCTGCGTCATCTCATGGGAGGCCAGAAGGAAGCTTTTATCAACGGTTGTACCTTGGGATTTATGAATGGTCACCGCCCACCCTTGATCAAAATAGGGATTCAGTTTGGGGGCAAAGGAAACCTTTTTATCCTCTGTGACTTTAACTTCAATTTTTTGAGCATTGATGCTTGTAATAGTGCCAATTGTACCATTCTTAACGCCAAGTCCAGTGTTGTTGCGAGTAAAGACCAGCTTGTCTCCCTTTGAGAATACCCGCTCTTCCTTAAAGGTTTTTTTACGACCAAAGTCGTCCTCCACCTCTCGATGCACGGTATAAGTAAAGTCTTTTTGATCAAGTATTCCAATATCTTTTAAATGATTACGGGCCTGGGTGTTAAGATCTCGCACATCCCGGTTGCTGTAAGCTATCATGAGGAGCCCCTTGTTGGGATCTTCTTGAAACGTCTTTTTCCAGTCTTCAATTAAAACTGCTTTAGCACTACTTCTCACTTCGACAGTTTGACCGGGGAGTTTCTCACGGCCTATAAGATGCCCAAGTCCCTTCTTCTTAAGAAGAGAAGCAGCCTCATCATATTGCAATTTCTTATCTTGTTTTTTACTCACAAAAAGCCGGGCCATTTCCAGAGGGTCAATGTTCTGAGATTCAAGAAAGGGCTTATACACATCGGGCTTTTCTAAAATCTCTTTTCCAGCTGTTTTTTGGATATCCTTCCATTTCAGGAAGAGTCCGTAATCTTCATGTTGGGAGGCAAGAGATAATTCTGTAGGACTACCCTTGATTTCCCTCATGATCTCCCGAAAGATGAGTCCTGACGTCCGTGTGGCCATTTCATAGCGAAAAACGATGTCCGTAGGAAGAGTCTCTCCCACAAGATGAACATGACCTTTGTTCTGATAGGTCTGAATAGCTTTTTGCGTCTCTTGTTGTCCAAACAAGACGGTTGCTTCTTGTTGCCAGTCTTCCTTTTGGCGAACAATTTCTTCAAGACGAGAAACATCAACTCTCTCTGTGACCAGCCTAAAGGCGGGCCCAGCTTCCACCGGCTGAAGCTGGGCTCCATCGCCCACTACAACCGCTTTCACCCCTAATGTTTGAACAGCTCCCAAAAACTTATCAAACCGCTCCACGTCCACCATGCCTGCTTCATCAAGGACAAGGATACTGCGCTCGTTATATAGACACCTTCCTTCCTCAAAAGACTTGAGAAACTTATGCAATGTTTGCGATGCAATTTCACTACCTTCAAGATTCTGAGCTGCTCTTCCTGTAGGGGCGAGGCCATAAACCCGGTAGCCTTCGCTCTCCCAGATATCCCGGCAGGCCTCCAAGGCCGTTGTTTTACCGGCGCCTGCATAGCCCACAATGCACTTGAGCTGCCCCTCATCCACCAAATGACGAATGGCCTCTTCTTGTCCTACACTCAGAGTATGTCCTTTTTGGTCTAATCCAATCTTTAAACGCTCTAAACCGTTCTCCAGAGAGGAGGAAGAAACCGAATGAGATATATTCCCCGCAAGCAACTCAGCTGTTCCAACGAGCTTCTTTTCAGCCTTAAGCATGGTGTGGGTGGTGTAGATGGCCTGGTCTTTGCTCTCCTCATTTCCTTTTAGCAAAATTAATTCTTTTGAATTTTGAAGTCGAGCGTCTAACCTTTGGAAGAGCGTCCCATCATCAACGTACCGTCCCAGAATCTTCTGCACATCTCCCCACATAAAGGTGGCATGATGACGGGTTACAATATCAAAAACCGTCTCTGGCCGTCTCATAATGCGGTAGAGATTGCGGAGCTGAACTTCTCGAAAGGCTTGAGTCCGTTTTGTGGTAGGTGTTGACGCAACAAACCCTCCAATATCTTCTTCCTTATCTTGATAATTTTTTTGATTCTTTGACAATGAATCGACTTCAATACCCTCTGCACGTTTTTCTTGTTCATTCACCCCTTTGCCTAATTTGACCTGAGGTTCAATATCTAATCCCTGATCCTTATAGGACCGGTGATCAAGGGTAATATCAAATCCATGCATTTTGAGATGAAAGCTGGCATATTGGGCCCATTGCTCGCGCCACACTTCATGAACTTCCCGAGTGTTCCAGTCACGATTCTTTTTAGAGGCGAGTCCTTGAGACGAGTCTCCTTCCACAAGTTCGCGCGTTAAAAAGAATGTATGACAGTGGGGATTAAGTTCTCCCGTCTTCTCACAAGTCTCTTCATGAAAACTCTGTATAGCGAGCATCCCTAAACCACAGAACTGATCTTGAACATATTCTTGGGCTAAGATCTTTCTTTGCTCGTAAGTTAACTCTCGAGGAAGGGAAAACTCAATCTCACGGTAAACTTGAGCATCAACTCGCTTTTCGGCAACATTGGCTATATTAGAAAGGAGCTGAATCCCTTTCTCACGATCTGTTGAGACAAGCTGTTGAATCTCTTTTGCCCAGGCGGGTGCATTCTCAGGGAGTAAAATCTGCACCTCTTGCACAGACTTATCTTGGAAATTATAAACCTCCCCTGTGTGTGGATCAGTAATTTGTATTCCTGAAATATACGCAATGGCCTTTACAGGATTACCTCCATTACTGCGTCCAATCATTCGGGTTGTGTGATGGTAGATAGCCATAGGGTGTTTTTGCTTGTTTCTGTTCTGTTATTTTTGGAAAAGTCGTCGTTGCTTGCAACTAAGCGCTATTATATTTATATAATGTATCAGCGCGCCTAGCAAGATTTAAAAATAATCTTACGGCGGACTGACTTATCATTAAATTTGTTTTTTGTTGTTCTATATGTGGTTACATGAACTACTATTTTTGTTGTAGGGAGCCTTCTTGACGATTGAAAGAATCGATGATACTCTTATGGATAATAAAAAAATGAAGAGATAGAAAACACAGGGACTCATGGAAGAAGATATCTCAGAACTCGAAGAAAAAATAATCAAACTTAAAAAAAGAAAAGAACAACTTCAAACCAAAAAAGCAATCCTTTACCTCAAGGAGTCCCAAAATATTCTTGATGAAAAGTTCTCTTATGAACTCGCTCTCTCTATCCTCTCAAATTCCTGGAAATCCTCCTCAGATAAACAAAAGGAGGAGTGGATCAAGTCCGCTGAGCCTTTTCGCAAACTCTTCACAAAACGAAAACCCAAAGAAATTGCAAATCGAGCTTCAAAGCCTCAAAGCGAAAGTTCTCAATCTCCAGCAAAAAGTCCATAAGGCGGAAAGGGTCAAAAGTATGAAAGAGGGACTCAGCCAAAGGTCTTCTGCCGCTAAAAGACGAGCACGGACTCGAAGTTTGATCCAGCTCGGAGGCCTATTGGAGGTCGCAGGTACCCTTGATATTTTTAACATTCCTCTCGGTATTGATTTGCAAAAGGATATCTCTGTCAAAAACAACATCTCAGCGCTGTTTAAAGGATTGCTGGAGCTGAATGAATTGGCAAGGTCCTCAGAAGTAGATCTCAAATTCTGGGCTCTTCAAGGGCTAGAGGCTTTTAAGTCAAGAGGTTTGTCAGAGACAAGGCCTCTTGATAGAAAAAAGGAGGACATTATGTAAAAGAACATTGATGAAAAAAATCGAGGAAAACTCGATAAAAAATAACTTAAAACTAGCGCAGTGCATGAGTCTCCACAACCCACACACTGCTATCACAACCAAATCTGTCAAAGGAGATTTGATCATGAATAAGATCAATATACACAACTTTCAATATTTTTTAAAAGAGCTTCAAAAAAATCTTGTCGATCTCGAACACCTCATCGAGCAAGAGTCCGTGAAGCTCCGTAATCTTGTCATTCTCCACAACGTCATGGAAAAAATGTGCAACAATTGGAAAAACCAATTGGAATATAAAAAGTAATATATCAACGTTACGGTTTGGTATAGATTATTATACTTAGCCGTAAAAGTTGAGTTCTGGATTAAAAATGTTAGCCTACACAAAAAACTATCGGCTTTTAAACCGGAGCAGAGTATTCTTTTGGTTATATCATACAAACTCTTCAGAGACTGATTTGATGGAAATTGAACAAATTAAAGAACTTATTAAGCAAGGGGAATCTCATACCCTTGAATTTAAAAAGTCAACGACTCAGCTGAAAGCTGCCTTTGAAACGCTTTGTGGCTTTTTAAATGGGCATGGAGGGACTGTTCTTATCGGTGTGAATGATAGCGGTATGATTACAGGACAAGAAGTCACAGACGATACAAAGAAAGAGATAGCTCGTGAAATAGCTAAAATTGAACCTCCTGTAAGTATATCGGTCAATTACATTCCCGTTAACGATGGAAAAGTAGTCATCGCCGTGACAGTGGAGGCATCTCCCTTTGCACCTCATGCGTTTGATTGCAGACCTTTTAAGCGAAGCCAATCAACAACATCTAAAATGTCCCAACATCAATATGAGCAATTAATGGTAAAACGGGGACACATCAATCACTTTTGGGATGAACAATTTGCCGTAGGGTACGGAATTGAGGATCTAGACCATGAAGAAATTCGAAGAACGGTTTTACAAGGAGCTAATGCCAACCGTTTTTCTCATCAGGCTCTAGGAGAGTCTATTCCTGACATTCTTAATCGTCTTAAACTTCTTACAAACGAAGGGCTCCTTAAAAAAGCCGCTCTTATTCTGTTTGCCAAAGATGTCGAGGGAGATTATCCACAGTTTCATATTAAAATGGCGAGGTTTAATGGGCTGACAAAAACAGGGTCATTTATCGACAATCAAAGTTTCTATGGAAATGCTTTTAGGATATTGGAGAGGGCTAATGAATTTGTGAGACGGCATCTTCCAATTGCGAGTTTCTATCAAGAAAATAGTCTTGAACGGATTGATAAACCTGCCCTTCCCGTGTTTGCAGTCAGGGAAGCTCTTATTAACGCGATTTCACATAGAGATTATTCTAAAAGGAACTCTTCAATTGCTCTTGCTATCTATGATGATCGTTTGGAAATTTGGAATCCCGGAAAACTGCCTGCAGAGCTTACCATATCAGATTTGGCTCGAACGCATGGCTCGATACCAAGAAATGACTTGGTAAGCAAAGTATTTTACATCCGTAATTTAATTGAAAAGTGGGGTACCGGCACGAATAAAATGATTGATTTATGCCGAGAGCAGGATTTACTTCCTCCTGAGTTTACTGAGTACTCTGGTGGGTTTTCGGTCACATTTAAATTTAAAGAATCCATTGGCCCTGGTCATATTGTCAAACCGGTAGAAAATCCCCTGACACCAAGGCAGAAAGAAATAGTTGCCCTTATAAAAGCTAAGAAAGAACTAACTTTTCGAGATATGAGTTTGAATTTGGGGAGCTCTATCACGGCAAGAACTCTTATGAGGGAATTGAAACAACTAACAGAAAAAGGCATTTTGAATGTGCAGGGACAAACCACAGCTCGCGTATGGTTTTTAGCTAAAAAATGAATTTGTGTTCACCAACTCTTGCCAATCTTTTGCCAAACTCTTGCCAATCTTTTGCCAAACTAGAAGGGTATTTTTCCTGAGGGATCTTTTGGAAGAAAAATTCTTTTCAAAGTATACCAGGCGTATACCCGACGATTTTTCTGATTTTAAGAAATACTCTGAAAGCCTTTATTTTGCTGGCTCCCCGGGACGGAATCGAACCGCCGACCAAGTGGTTAACAGCCACTTGCTCTACCGCTGAGCTACCGGGGAATTGAAAGTCTTATATCAAAATCTCTCGCAGGAGACCAGCACTTTTTGGAGGCCGAGACCGGAATCGAACCGGTATACAAGGATTTGCAGTCCTCTGCATCACCACTCTGCCACCCGGCCACCATTAAAATCTATACTGGTCCTTGAGTTTTTGGTCAAGGCGTTTATCATATTCATACTGAATTGGTTATAAAATTCCAATAGAAAGACGAGGTACTTTAAGGGTTTGATGAAGTCCCACGTTTAAAATAAATCCAAAGCCCATCAAGAGGGTCAGCATGGCGGTCCCACCATAGGAAACAAGGGGAAGAGGAATACCTACAACGGGTAAGAGTCCCATCACCATAGCTATATTAATAAACATATAGAGAAAAAAAGTCATAGTAATGCCAGAGACTACATAACGGCCAAAATCATTTTGAGTCGTCAGGGCAACGCGGGAGCACAAAAGAATTAAAAGGGAATACAGCAAAATAAGAACCGAGCCCCCTAGAAATCCCCATTCTTCACATAATAGGGTGAAAATAAAGTCGGTTTGCTTTTCCGGAATAAAATTTAAATAGGCTTGGGTTCCTTGCATATACCCTTTCCCCCAAAAACCTCCCGACCCTAAGGCGATTTTGGATTGGGTAATATGATATCCTGCCCCATGGGTATCTTGACTGGGATCAAAAAACATAAAAATTCTCTGTTTTTGATAATCATGAAGGAAGGTCCATAAAAGAGGAATGCTGGCACCTGCCACAACTAAGGCCGCTCCAAATGCCCAAAGGGAGACACCTGCGAGAAAAAAAAGTGCCCCTCCCGACATCAGCAAAACCATGGCTGTTCCCAAATCCGGCTGTTTAAGTACAAGGAATGTCGGCATCAGGACAAGCAATAAAGGGGGAATTAATTTAGACAAAGAAATCGGTTGAGACTGACTATGGAAATAGCGTGCAAGAGCCATAATAAGCGCGATTTTCATCAATTCGGAAGGTTGAAGTTGAAGGACGTAAAGATCAATCCACCTTTGGGCGCCCATCCCAATAAATCCCATCACTTCAACGGCACATAAAAGTAGAAAAGAGAGACCATAAAAAACATAAGAAAAGCGAAGCCACCACCGCAAATCCGTAAGAGCAATCACAAACATGATCCCCAAACCTATCCCAAAGCGCATCATTTGCTTAAATGCCCATATATGAGCATCGCCACCACCGGCAGAGATTAAAAGTCCCCAACCAATGGCTGAAATCAGAAAAACCAAAGAAATAATCCCCCAATTTAATTGGAAAAGCTTATGAAATATTCGGGGATCCATCATTTTTTCATCACTTGCTTTCCTCTTCAAGGAGTTGAGCCTTTAACAAAATATCTCGTGCTGCCTGAATGGCTCCGCGTGGACCACCCCCATGTTCTACAACCACCGCAATGGCATAGCGGGGATTATGGATGGGAGCATAGCCTACAAAAAGCCCATGCTCTCTATACTTCCAAGCCAAATGATTCGTCTTCGTTTGGCCAGCCCGACGTTGTTCAAGCGTAATGCGACGCACCTGACTTGTTCCCGTCTTACCGCCCATTTCTTTACCCTCTTGTTGAATACGACCGAAAAAAGCTGTGCCCAAGGGGGAGTTAGTTGTATTAGCCATAGCTTCTTTAATCAGCTCAAGGTGCTCAGGATTAAACCCAAGATTTTCAAAGGAAGGATTTTCTCTACCTTCCAAATGGGGAATGACTTTTTTTCCCCCTACAAGACGGGCAATTACAACAGCCAACTCAAGAGGACTTGCTTGCATATACCCTTGACCAATACTTGTCATGATTGTGTCACTCAGAGTCCAGTTTGCATTTTTCTTGTCTTTTTTCCACTCCTTGGTGGGAACAAGCCCCTTCTTACAATGGGGAAATCCTTCAAGTCCACCTTCTCCTAAACCAACCATTTTAAAGGTGGCTGAAAGACGATCAATGCCGACCCTCTTTGCAATCTCATAAAAAAAGACATCGCAAGACTCTGAAATAGCATTAGAGACATTTATAGACCCGTGGCCATGCTTTTTCCAACAATGGAAAGGGTGATCTCCCACGTAAAAATAGCCGGGACAATGCACGGTTGTTTTTTTATCAATAATGCCTGCTTCAAGGGCTGCTAAGGCTACAAACATTTTAATTGTCGATCCCGGAGGATAAAGTCCAGAAATTGCCTTATTTGTCATAGGAACATAGGGATTATCTCTCAGCTCTCCCCAGTCATGATGACTGATGCCCAGGGGAAAAAGATTAGGATCAAAAGAGGGGATAGAAACAAGAGCGAGGATCTCCCCACTTTGAATATCCAAAACAACCGCTGATGCGCTTTCATATTCAGAAAGCACTTCAGAGGCATATTTTTGTAAGCGCCCATCAAGGGTTAAATGAATGTCTTCTCCGGAAAGACTCTCGTTTTGATTCAGATCCCTTACAATTTTTCGGCGGGCGTTCACTTCAAAGGCCCGATAGCCCGGCGTACCTCTTAACCGCTGATCAAGATATTTTTCAAGACCCACCTTACCCATTTTTAAACCAGGAATGGCTAAAGTTGGGTCTTCCTCTTCTTCCTTTTCAGAAGGAGAGGCAACGTACCCCAGCACATGAGCGCCTTTGCTTAGAAGAGGATAGTGGCGCCGAGCCCCAACTTCTAGGGAAATGCCAGGCAAATCCGTAGCATGGAGCTCTATGGCGGAGACCTCCTCCCAAGTTAAGCCATCTTTGACCACAATTGCATCAATACTATGTTTTTTTACTACTTTTTTTAAAATCTCTTCCTTTTCCTCAGAGGACAAAGTAATTACTTCCTCAATGGCAGCGAGTGTACTTTCAATGTCTTTCTTTTTATCAACAAGCAATAAAAGGCGAAAGCTGGTTTCATTTTCTACAAGTACATTACCGTTACGATCATAAATCTGGCCTCTTAAGGGAACAAGCGGACGAGAAAAAATACGGTTTCCTTCGGCCAATAAATGGTAGCGAGACCCTTCGAAAATTTGCAAATAATACATTCGACCAAAAAGAATTATCACAAGGCCTATTTCTAAGATGCCAAAAAAAAGTGCTCTTGAAAGAAAATTAGAGTTTTCTCCTCTAGACATATTTTTGAATCCGTCCATGGAGATGGCTTAAGACCCATGCCACTAAGGGATATAAAATGATTCCATTGACCCAAGAGACAAACAAGGCAAAACCGGCAGAGATAATCAGGCCATAAAGTAAAAGATAGCCGCCGCTGAAAAGTCCGAAGCCAAACCAAATTAAAGGAAATTTATCGGGGCGCAAATAGGATCGGATGGGAGGTCCGAAAAGGGCACTTAGCATGAGAAAAAAAGAAGTTAACCCAAGGCCATGGTTCATAAGGGAATCATAAAAGAGGCCTACCACAAAAAGCCCTCCCAAAGGGAGCCAGCTGGGGTGATAAACAAGCCAGTAATAAACAGGAATCAAAAGTAGAGCCGGCATAAGAGGGAAAGCTCCAATTTGCCAGGAACTCCCGATCATTATCATAAAAAGAAGACTAAAAAGAGGGAGTAATTTTAAAGAGGTGGCTATAAGTTTCACTCCTCCTCCAAGGCTGTATTGATTTCTTTATAAAAGCTTTCAGGATGGATTTTAAGAACTTGAACCCATTCGACCCTTTGAAAGGGGACATAGGGCCGAACCTTAATTTTACTGTTTTCAACGGCATCAACAATCCCCACTGGAAGCCCAGGAGGAAAAATACCTCCCAAACCGGAGGTAACAATTTGTTCTCCTATTTGAATTTTTTTGACATCATTTACATAGACAAGATTTGGTAAAAAGCTTCCATTTCCAGACAAAATTGCTTTTTCCTTGGAAAGAGAGGTCACAACCGGAATCCGTGAATTTACATCCGTAAGCAAAAGAACGCGAGCCACATGAGTTCCCACCTTTTCAAGGCGTCCCACAACGCCTTCCTCTACAATAACAGGTTGATCTTTTGTAAGATCATCTTTTTCCCCTCCTTCAATAAGGAAAAAACGATGAAGACCATCATAAGGGCTCGAAAGCACCCGTGCTGCGGTGTACTTTATAACCTCAACTGAGGGAACATTTAACATCTTTCTTAAAACCGCGTTCTCATGGGCAAGAGGTCTTAAAACCTGAATCTCTTTGTGGAGATTCTCATTTTCTAATTTTAGACGCCCATGCTCATCTTTCAAATAAATAAATTTATGGGCATCCTTCAGAAGAGCGCTTGTTTCATGAAAAGGTTGAAGAAAACCTTTTTGTAGCCACGCAACTCCTTCAAAAAGCCTGTCTTGGAGGGGATCGTAAAAAGGCTTATAAAATCGCAAGGCGCCTCCTCCTATTAAAATGAAGATAAATGAGGCTAAAAGACTATGACGCCAAAACTGAAAACGCGATGGATAAGGGTTTGGCGTTGGCTTTAAAGGCCCCGGCTTTTTATAGCGTTGGAAAAGAGCCACACTTTACGCCCTCTACATGCTTATTAAGACGTTCTTGTGATAATTCATCATATCCAAAGCTTTACCCGTTCCTAAAGCAACACAAGATAAAGGATCTTCTGCAACAATCACGGGAAGGCCTGTTGCTTCACGTATCACAATATCCAAATTCTTTAGAAGAGCACCTCCTCCGGTCATAACAATGCCTCGGTCAACAATATCTGCCGCGAGTTCAGGCGCTGTGTTCTCGAGAGCAAGCTTAACAGCTTCTACAATCGCTGCCACGGGTTCACTTAAGCTTTCTGCAATTTGCCGTTCGGAAATTATAATTTCTTTAGGAACGCCATACAAAAGATCACGCCCCTTTAACTCAATGGTTTCCCCATCTTCGTCTTTTGGCGCCATGGCTGATCCAACACCCTTTTTGATCCGCTCTGCACTCGCTTCTCCTACCAAAAGGTTATGTTGACGGCGAATGTAGCTGATAATCGCTTCATCCATATTATCACCACCAACACGCACAGAGCGAGCATAGACAATGCCTCCAAGAGAGAGAACGGCAACTTCCGTAGTACCGCCTCCAATATCAACAATCATAGAGCCGGTGGGCTCGGTCACGGGAAGTCCCGCTCCTATGGCAGCCGCCATGGGCTCTTCAATCAAATAAACACTTCTAGCACCCGCGCTTTCTGCTGATTCTTGAATCGCCCGTCTTTCCACAGCTGTTGACCCAGAAGGTACACAGATAATTACGCGTGGGCTTATAAAGCTGCGCCTTTTATGTACCTTTTGCATGAAGTATTTGATCATTTCTTCAGCCACTTCAAAATCGGCAATAACGCCTTCTCTCAAAGGACGAATGGCCTTGATATTACCAGGGGTCCGACCCACCATTAATTTGGCCTCTTCACCGACAGCGAGAACCCGTTTTTTACCGCGAGAATCCGTAATGGCCACAACGGATGGCTCATTTAAAACGATTCCCTGACCTTTAACATAGACCAGCGTATTGGCTGTTCCTAAGTCGATAGCCATATCGGAAGAAAGTTTACCAAGTAACTTTGAAAACATCGCTTTTACATCCTGTATGATTCTTTAAAAGAGTCTTACTATTTAACACAGTATTTTTCAAGTGTGCATCCTTTAAAATTTAAACCTTGATGCTTAGACCGCTAGAAAAAATAATAATGGAGTGGCCCTGCATTATAAGCAGGGGGCTCTATTTGGTAACCAGGAGCATTGATAAAAAAAAGATTAAGAGTTATTTTATTGGCAGCGGGAGAAATGAATTTTTCTAAGCTATTTCAATAAATAAGAAAATACTGTCATGTAAGTGCAATTTGATAATAGACTTATCTGCAAAAGTCAAAATCTGAGGACAGAGGCTAACTTCTTTACCCGTAAGAACCCTAAATAAAATACTCCAGGGAAAGTCCAGGGGGACTTCATTGACTCATTAGGCAACAGCCAACCTACTCTCCAAATTCTTCTCAGCCAAAATTTGATTCAACGTTAAAACTATACTCTTCACATCATTTGCTTCTATATATTTTTCCATATCTAGAAAATATTTGTTTAATATGCTTTGTTTTGGAGTATTGCTTTGAGCAATAAGAATCTTCGCACGTTTGGTGGGAATGTGGTTTTCTGTCTCGTAAAAAAGCTCTTCATAGAGTTTTTCACCCGGTCTTAAGCCTGTAAATACAATATCAATATCTTTGTAGGGACGCTTCCCACTTAAGAAAATAAGCCGTTCCGCTAAATTCTTTATTTTAATAGGTTCTCCCATGTTTAAAACAAAAATCTCCCCTCCCTGTCCCATAGCACCAGCTTGGATAACCAGTTGACTGGCCTCAGGTATGCTCATGAAAAAACGTGTAATATCTGGGTGTGTTACCGTAAGAGGTCCGCCAGCTTTTAATTGTTTTTTGAAGAGGGGGATAACGCTCCCCGTAGATTCTAAGACATTTCCAAAACGAACAGAAAGGTACTTAGTACTTTCCTTCCCATTAAGGCTTTGACAATAGAGCTCGGCAGCCCTTTTCGTTGATCCCATGATGTTTGTTGGGTTAACAGCTTTATCTGTGGAAATGAGAATAAATTTTTCGCTTTTATATTGAAAAGCGAGATCCGCAACGATCTTCGTTCCTAGAAAATTATTTACAACGGCTTGTTTAATTTGATTTTCCAACAAAGGAACATGTTTATAAGCTGCAGCATGAAAAATAATATCAGGACTATATTTTATGAAAACTTCTTCCATAGCCTCTTTATTGGTTACACTGATGAGGAAAGGAACAAAGTTTTTAAACTGATGAGTATGTTCTAACTCCCAAGTAATTTTGTACAAATTATATTCACTATGGTCGATAAGGATAATTTTTGAAGGCTTAAGGTGAATAAGTTGAGTGCACACTTCTGAACCTATGGAGCCCCCAGCACCGGTTACCATAATGACCTTATCCTTAATAAAAGCTTGGAGTTCTTTATTGTTTAAATCGATGCTATCTCGGCCAAGTAGATCTTGGGCAGAAACATTTTCGGGATCAACATTAATTGACGTGAGCAATTTATCAAAAGAGGGTAACATTTTAACTTGTAGCTCATTTTCTTCAGCCATGCGGGTGATTTCTAAAAGCTTTTCATGATTAAGGGAGGCACTAGCAATAACAACTAAGTCAACTTTCCCACGACTGGCAATGTGAGGTAAATTCTTGATGGCCCCATATATACTTAAGCCAAAAATCTTTTTATCCCATAACTCTGGGTTGTCATCCAAAATGTACTTAATTTCATATACATTTCCTTGACGACGTCTTGCTTCCCTTAAAAAGAGTTCAGCGCTCTTTCCGGCTCCAATGAGAATAACACGCTGTTTTTCTCCATGAAATAAATCCCTTTTTTCATGAAAGATGCGACACAAGAGGCGAGGTGAGGTGAGAGCAAAAATGGATAACAATAAAAATACTAGAGTAAATTTAAAAAGATCTTCAGATATATGAGCAAGCGAAGCCATCACTAAAAAAAGAAGAATGGCAATACAAAAGGAATATAAACAGATGCTTTTTAAATTGTGAATACTTGTCGATCTCCAAATGTGACGATGCAAGCGCCCCATATAATTGAAAACGATAGCACTTAACAAGAGAATAGAAAGACAAAGGAAAAAAGCTTTTTCATAGGGGAAATTAACAATATAGTTTGCGATGGTGAATGAAAGACTGATCGCACAAACATCAACAAAGAATTTCAAGGCATTTCCTGATATTTTTGTAAAGAAAACATGAAAAAACGTTTGAAGAGCTCTCATCTGTATAACATTAACTTGATTTTGACTAACGCTTACAAAGCATATTTTAAATGATTTTACAAGATATATTTTCAAAAACTCTGAGAATTCACTCTAAAATGCAGGATGTTATCGGTGACTCACCGAATTAAACGTATTCTAATAAAATTGACCACCCATTCCTGAGCGTAGCTAAAGATTTTGTTCATCCTAAGAAGTAAGACGAGGGAGCTCTGCTATTTTTTGAAAATAGTCAGGCTTAAACCTTGGTAAGGTAAGTTCATTGTTTTTTTCATTTCTCTCAAAAATATCAATCCAAAAAGCATCTATCCCAATTCGTTTTTGCTAAGCAATTGAATTTAATATGAACGTTTTCAAAATCCTATTAGGGGATTTTCCCTTGGGATAGTTACCTAGTGGAATTTTCAGGGTAGTAGATAAAATGACTACCCTATAAACTTTTTCATAATAATAACAGGAGGAAAATATGAAAACAAATATGAATGTTTTAATAACTAAAATAATAAAATCGAAAAAAGAAATTCAATCAATGCTATTGTTCTCTGCTGCGAATTTTTATTTAAGTAATGTTCATGCGTGTTTTTTTGGATATGAGGATGAATATGAAATAGAAATGAGTTCCCATGGATCTTATAGTCCTCTTCCTACCCATAGCAAAGCATCTGGGGAAGATGAAGCTCTTAAAACGTGTGTCCAAGAGCTTAAGAAAAGTAAAAACCGTACTGGAAGTAAATCATACCCCACAATAAATCCAGATGTTTATACGGATGGTAGTAAGACAACAAAGGGTTACGAGGCGCCATCTAGGCGGCAGATGCATGTTGGAGCAAAAATGGGCACTGATGATCGAATCCGTGTTCATAATACAGAAAAAACACCTTGGCGTGTTCACGGACATATGGAAATGCGCTTTCCCAATGGGGAATGGTATATAGGGAGTGGAACAATGGTTAATTATAAGCATGTTCTTACTGCAGGTCACTGTCTCTATGATCATGAGGCTGGAGGATGGGCAACTGCTATTAAGTTTACTGCTGCACAAAATGGGGGATATATACCTATAAAATCTGCCTCTGCAACCCATTTATTGACAGTAAAAGGATGGAAGGATGGAAGGGACTCTCGTTTTGATATGGGAATGCTTATTCTCGATCGTGATTTAGGGGAGGAAACAGGATGGTATGGCATAAGTACAGATACCGATAAATTTTTAAAATCCTTTAAAATTAATGTTACGGGTTATCCTGGTGATAAGGATAAGGGGAGTGGCACACAGATGTGGACAATGCCTAGGCCTGGACGCATTGCAGAAGTTTATCCCGAACAATTTACGTACACCTTAGATACAACTCCCGGTCAGAGTGGTAGCGGGGTATATACTCAATTCTCTGAACCTGCAGGATATTATTGTGTGGGTATTCATACCCAAGGAAAAAGCGATTGTAATACAGCGACAAGAATAACTAAATCTAAATTTGACCTTCTTATTTCTTGGATAAATGGTAAAAAATTGAAAAACTAAAAAGGAAAGTTTATGACATATCTTAAGTTTTTACAGACAACTTTAGTATCAACTAGTATTTTTATAATAGGAACAGCTCCATCTGTCGCTATGAACGATGAGAGTAATAAAACAGTAATTCCTTCCAAGCAAATTCAGGCTCCTACGAGTTCTTCCTCAAGCATTCAACCTGATGCTCATGGAGAGGATGATGAGGGACCTCTTAATACGCTCAGTGTCCTAGAAAAAGCTCTCCCTGTAATTGATACTCTCTCAGGGATTCTTGTTTCTACACCTTCTTCAAGTTCTTCATCCAGTACGCGGTCAGAGGTTGTTGACTATGATAGTGATGAAGAATACCAACAACATCAATATGTTAGTAATCGCTTTTTTCGAAGGCTTACTCGTAAACCAGAGTTAAGAGGAATAATAGAAGATTTTAAACAAAGGGTAAAAGGCAATCATCCTCTAGTCCCAATTAACTTAGATGGGTTATCTTCTCGTACAAGGATATTGCTGTTTAGAGAATTAACAACTCATACTTTGGCACAACCTATATCTATACATTTTGCAT
Source organism: Alphaproteobacteria bacterium (assembly GCA_021731585.1). Classification (GTDB taxonomy): domain Bacteria; phylum Pseudomonadota; class Alphaproteobacteria; order UBA9655; family UBA9655; genus UBA9655. The sequence goes on along the minus strand of JAKFXB010000133.1, from coordinate 1,843 downwards.
TTCACGGTAAGGGGTTTAAAATTGACTTAAAGCCAAGCTTGAAACAACCTGGTGATGGAATAATTAATACTATTGGCACACATAAAACTGTGTTTGATGTTTTGCATATTTATACTCCTGAATATCAAAAACTAATTTCAAAGAAGCTCGTAGATGCTCGTAGAGCTAAACCTTATCATCTTGATATTCCTCATCCTATTCTTTCAAGAGAGGATCAAAGTATAGATCTGGAAATGCTAAATATTTTGTTAGATTTTGAAGTGGCAAGGCGATTACAAGGAACTAAACAAGAGGAAGAAGCCTCATATTTTGCGAAAGAAATAGACTATTGGGGTGGATATTTTGATTATATTGCTGATGCATTCAGAAAAGATGGAACCTATACAGGTGTTGGCGCAGAGCAAGAAAAAAAAGCAGAGAGGGTTGTACAAATGTACGATTTTTTTACAGATTTTATTAAGAATATTGAGGAAAATCATAAGACTAATCTAATGAAGGTACTGGCTTGGGCGGATAGTCGGAAAGTTGGCTTTATGGAGGGGGATAAGAATTCTCATGATAGTGTTCCCGTCGCATCGGCAATTGTCGGGGCTTTAACGTTATCAAGAAGTAAAAATCCAAGGCCACTCGAAGTTTTTTTTCATGCTCCTAACGCCATACATGCTCCGAAGGATTCCGATTTTTTACACGGAGAATTTAATGCATTTCAAGGCGCTCCTGCGGAGGGGCATCGAGCACAAGCAACAATGAGAATTATTGATGAACTAAGGGGGGGAGAAAATGCTCAAAATTCCTCACGGGAAGCTATTCATAAAGAATATCTTGAGATTTTTGGGGGAGAAAGTGAGAGTGATGGAGAGAGTTACGACAAGGAACTTCGTTTTTTCTAAAAAAATCAATTAGATACTGTCCTCTAGATACCGCGATCAAGTCGCGGGATGTCACCCCCCTCCCACGTCCTTGACGCCCCGCGGATTTACCGCGGGGTCCATCCTTACACATCCCTATATACAATTATGTTATTGAAGTCATCTACCCCATGATCGTCATCCCTGACATGTTGTGTGAAAGGGTTTTTAGAGGTGGCCAAATATGTCAGATGTTGAGGGTAAAAAATGAAAGTTAAAAGACTTTTTATTTATCTCCAGTCACTTATCCCCTTAAATTCACTCAATTCTAAAGAATTGACATTTTCTGAAATATAGTCTCTAAATAAGAGAGAATTTTATTTATCTCGGGGGAGCGGTCTTTTGGTAAATCTCGAGAGAGCACCTTTCGTATCGGGTACAGAGGTTAATTTATCATGAAAGAGCTTCTTCAAGCTGTAGATATTGAAAAATGCATTGCCTTTTGGAAAAAGGGAATAGCGTCTTTAATTATATGCTCCATGCTTATGATCGATGTGGCCAAAGCTATGGACCCGGATGAGGATGATCCTCGTTTATCAAGCAACATCCACAGAACCCCTTCTTCAACTCCAGCTGCAGACCTCAGAAATATCGATGATGGCTCTCCCGAAAAAAGTTCTAGCTCTATTGATGAGGATCTTTCACCAAGGTCAATAAGCCCCACATCAATTTTCCCAATTACAGGCCGGGATATTATCGGCAGCAAACCGAACTCCGATGATAGTGGTTCTTCTACCTCTTCCCCAGAAAAATCTCCCCCTGAGGGAAATCAAGGTTTACCCATCATTCCCTTTTCCGCTTTTTCCCCCAGCAGCAGCCGAAACATAATCTCTGTGCTATCCCCCTCATCTTTTCCCTGTGAGCTTCAACCCGATTTTGGAACACCCCCTGGTGCCGAATCTTTTCCAGACAGAGTGCCTTTACGTTCTCCTAAA
>JAKFXB010000114.1 GCA_021731585.1 Alphaproteobacteria bacterium | reverse complement strand
CATTTAAGAGAACATAGAATTGGTCATTTAAGGGCACATCTTTCATACCATAAACGTCAATATCATTATAAAATTAATGTTGAAAAAAATCCTTTGTCCACTTTTTGTTGTTTGTTATACGTAACATTTGACCATTTTCTAGTATTCGAATGCAGCCAAAATGCGTAAGGCCAAAACTATTGAAGAGTGGCTCACATAAGTTCTCTACAAGAGGAGCGCAACTTTTGTTGAATTGGAAAGAGGATAAGCTTGTTATATTTGACATCATTCCGTATTCCAATAAAATTGTTCCACTTAAAATCTGGGCAAAATGGAATGAAATGCTTTATTATGTAAGAAATAATCAATCAATTCAGATTTTTTCTTGCATTTCACTTTCTTTTTTAAGTTTTGGACATAAAATTCACTCGTACGGAATGGAATGCCTGTTAGACGTCCGATTTCTTTGAGTGTTTTTCCTTGAACAAGATAAAAAAGGCATTCAAACTCTTTTTTTGAAATGTTCAAATCTTCGCTAAGCTGATAAGATTTTATATTAAGCTTATCAAAAAATGATTTTACTTTCTCCTTATCCGTATTGCAGTTATTTAGTGTGGGGATATTTGAATAAATAAGTTGATCAGGAGAGATGTTATTTAGCTCATCCTTAAGTTTTTCTTGAAAATATAGGAGAAATTTTTTTAGGAGATCCGTTTTATTTATATAAAAATCAATCGCTTCTGTGTTTTCTTGAGAAGTTGCAAAAAACCAAAAATTATTATACTTACTAAATTTTTCATAGATAGCTATAGCATTCCATACGTTAAAGTCTTTACAAAGTACATTTTGATGATCTCCTTGAGGTTCTCCTGAAAGGAGTAATAAATGATTTCTGTCTTCCGAAAGGTCCTGCATGCTATAAAGTGCTGCATCATTATAATACCCGTTTTCAAAATAGGTTCTTGTCCATTTTTTGTTATTAGCTACCCGGAACATCGTTCCATCATTAAAAATCTTAATATGACCAAAATGGGTCATGCCAAAATGTTGAAAAAGGGGGGCACAAACCAAATCAACCTTCTCTGCAATAGCTTCATTGAAGTCTAATGCTGAAAGGTTGTTAGAACTAAGTAGAGTCTTCTCTCTAAACAGCTCAGTTTTCATACCAAATCTCCTTTAATAATTATGTATATATACCCAATTATCCTTCTCAAGGCAATTCCGTATTATTTACGGAATCTAATTTCTTAGTTTATCGTGTTTCATATGTAGAAAAGTTGACATTGGTTAAGAATGTGGGAATTACAGAAACAGAAGAGGGGATTTGGCTTGTTGTCTTTTATGCAATTTGATTTAGGATATTTTGATGAAGACCCTTGTAGGGTTGAACCTTTAAATAACCCCTTCAAAGAAAAACTGTTACCTATGTGTCCAGTATGGACATGGATAAAGCACGTCAAACAAAATCAGCCAGAAAGACTCACTGTAGCTCCTGGTCGTGGTCGAAAGAAAATACTTTCAGATGAGCAGATTGCTCTTGTAAAAGGATGGATTGAAGCAGACACGCAACTTACGATTGATCAACTCCAGAGACGCATTCGGGACGAGCTCAATGCATCCCTTTCTCGCTCATCAACTCATAGACTTATGGTATTTTTGAACTTTTCCTACTTCACCCCACGCTCCAAGCATTACAAACAGGATCCACTCCAGCAGGATGATTTTAAAAAAACTGAAGGCAAAAATTGCAGATATCCCTGATGTGAAGGTCTTCTTCTTCGATAAATCCCGCTTCGGAACCCATTCAAAAATTGGGTACGGCTGGTTTCAAAAAGGCTCCAGAACAACAATTTCCGTTAAGTTGGGCTTCAAGAATTTTTATATTTATAGTGCTGTCGCCCCCCTCACAGGGGAGGCCTGCACACTCTTATTGCCAAAGGTGAATACGCAATGCATGAATATATTTTTCCAAGAATTGGAGCAACAATACAGACAACAGCCAATCATTTTAGTCATGGATGGCGCCAGTTGGCATAAGTCTCGTTCTCTGAATTTTCCTGAAAATATAGAGATCGTCTATTTGCCGCTATACTCTCCTGAGCTCAATTTCGTTGAGCGGCTCTGGAACTACATCAAAGCTAGCGCCATACGAAACAAGACTTACCTCTCTCTCGAATATCTTAAAGACGTCATTTGCTCCTTTGTCGCCTCACTCGAGCGCTCCATTCTTAAATCCCTCTGCTCTTGCGCTTATCTATTCAATTAATTTTGGGACTTGGTGTAAGTATATTTTCCTTATTCCGGTCCTTAAGAATATTTTCCTGATAGGTTTGATGAAAAAGTTCACATAAATTTCAAATTATAGTTTTGTTCATAATTTAGGAAAAAACGATGCCAAAAAACACCAAGAAGCTTTTCTCAGCTACTTACTTTGTCTTTTTTTTCAAACAGCGTACTGTGGCTATGATCAATGAAGACAACTTTAATAGCCGAATAACTGAGGGGAAATTAAGCAATGAGTAAAATCTCCCCTTTAAAAAGATATATTTTATTCACACAAAAGCTTTGTTTAGATAGTTTCTTAGTTTCAATGGCTTGTCTTTCTATGGTTCAAGCTACACGGGACGAGTTTGTTAACGCAACGCCTCGTCAGCGTCTAAGAGGATGGGAGAATATCGAGAATCATGAGCGCCATTTTATAGAATGTTCTATAGATCCTTCCTTAGTTGTTAGTGCGCCAACTGCTGCTGGACAATCTTCATTTACTCTCAAAGAAGTGCGATGTGATGGGATAAAGCTTACTTCTACTTCTCTTCCCAACGAGACAAGATATAGAGGAGATATTCACGGTATAACAGTAGATCTTGGCGTTACTTTCAGGACAATTCCTGCGAATCACCAACTCGAAATTCAGGAAATTCGAGATTATACTAACTCAAGCGCAGATGGAATTCAGTTACCCTTAACAAACATTATCCATGAACATGGCTTTGATAGTGACAGAATCATTAGGCCAATGGACCCAGAGCAGGATCCTGATTTTTCTACTCTTCATAGATGGTTAGCAAGACAACCTATGTATAGGGCGTATCCCCAAATTTGTATAAAGGGGAGGTTATCTGACTATGAAATAGAGATAGACTTTGAGCAAGAGGAAGCCCTTCCCTTGCAATTAAGTGAAGTCCTTTATGTAAAAGATTCAAATCTAGGACAGGATGGAAGATTGGGTGTTTTTGGTAAAATAGGTTTTCCTGGCGGGAGTCATTTTTTTGAGCTTGTTAGATGGTGGAATCTTAATAACAGAGAAGACCTTCAAGCTCTTGCAGGAGAAGTTTTTTATGATGGTAACAATATTTATACATCAGTCAGTACGCGCACTTGGGTCGATAATTGGAAGAGCGGATCCAATTTCCAGCTTTCACTAGGAGATCAAGAAAAATTAAGAGTTATGACTCTTCATTTTAGAGATCCACAACCGACTTGGGATTCGAACAAATGTTGGGAAGTAATTAACCCAACTCCTATAGGTCAAGTAAGCGCCATTTCTGTGGGACGTTATCGTCTCAATAATCGCCATAATTCCGAAGGAGTTCCCATTCCGCAGGAGATACCTAACAATGGAGCCGTTATTTATAGTGATGGTGCGTCATGTTGTCGCTTTTTAGCTCAACGTTACATACAAGTGTGGGATTCAATTGCAGAGCCTGCGACTTCTTATGACATTGAGACTTTTTCTAATACAGGAATTTCGTTGATTTTTGATGCCCTGCAAAACGGTCCTCCTATCTGGCCAGAAGGGACTTATTTTTTATCTAATCCTCAAGGACAAAAATGGAAACGAAAGTTTTCTCCTCATGGATCTGAATCATACAGGGTAACACCTAAACAAGGAAGCAACAACATAACCATTGCTCCTGAAAAACCAACGGGAATGGCGGTAGGTGATTATCTGGATTATCTTTCACATTTCCCTTTGATGAAAATAGAAGAACATACTGACCCAATGGCGTTAGAAAGTGTGCAACCGGACACAGACATACTAACTATTAGGCGTAGTGTAGGACCTAAAATTTACCTACCAGATGTTACAAGATTGTTGACCTCTTCTAGTCCTTCTCTTGCAAAATTAAAGGTCTTAACCCTTAAAATCCCTCTAGAAACCTTGGTGTGGAAGAATGCTTGCAACCCATTTGAGTGGGGTGATGATAAGCCAGATGAAATAGTATCTAGATTTGCAACTACGCTGGCTCAACTTTCATCATTGAACACACTTAATGTGGTGTTTCCTCCCATTAGTGGTTATGCGAGAGATGTTGCAAAAGGAGGTGCAACCGTGGGTTTTTATGGAGGGCTTGGATTAACTGTTCTGGCAGTCCTTGGAGGAGTCGCAATTCCTGCATTAGTGATTGGAGGTACAGTGTTTACAGTGGGTGGAACTGCTGTTGGAGCTGGTACTGGAGCTGCAGTAGGGGGAGTCTGCGAACTTGCAACGCGAGGGGAATCTTACCCTCAGTATCTGGATTTTGGGCGTGAGCTTGGAAAATCACTGTCTCTTAGACAAATAACCTTTTTTGGTGTGCCTGATGATCATAACAGGATGAATATTTGGAACGCCGTTAACGAAGGACGCACCGTGATTAATGCTGGCAGGAGTCCACAGCTTCCGCATATTACCGTTGAATTTGAGTAGGTCAGAGTAGAAATAGAATTATTTAGAGGTTTATCAAGATGAACAAGAGAATCCACACTATATTGAAACGCTATATTGCAATATTGCTCATTTTTAACCACCTGTTTATTTTTTGTTCTCAGGCTATTGCCATTCCTCATGCTGATGTCAGCCATCTTCACGATATTTTTGGAGAAGAAACAACTTCTCATATTGTACGCAGAGCGAAAAATGTTCCCATAACGAAAAGAGAGAATGGAACGTATTCTCTTGATCTTGGCGTCAAAAATGTATCCGTAACTAAAGGAGCAACTGGTACTTACTCTCTTCCTCTTGATTCTTCTCAAGAACCTGAAGTGATTTATTTTCACGATGGAGAGAAAGGTATAGGAACATGGCTGAGAAGTCAGGGGCATGCTGTTTTTATTGGCTCAAAAGAAACAGAGAGTGATGTTGAGGTTGACTGCCCACTTGTTCTTTCCTCCCTAAAAGTTGAAATGGATGGGCATTTACGCTTTTTACAAGATGTTGCTCTTAAAGAGGTAGCAGACATTGCAAGTCGCTCGCTTAGCATTGCAGGATCTTTCACCTCTCAAAAACTTACACAATTTACTGTTCAGGAAAACATGGAGGTTCTTGAGGGAGGAAATTTAAGAAGTGTTCAACAGATTAAGGGAAAATTTAAATCATTGGTTAACAGGGGCTCTATCTCAGCTCAAGATGATATAAGTCTGGAAGGAGAAACCATTGCCAATAATGGATTGATTGAGGGATCCAGAAAACTTGTTTTACAAGCAACAACTTTGATTAACCGAGCCTGTCTTAAAGCCGAAACGTTAGCGATGCATGCTAGAAAAGCTTTAGAAAATCTTAGTCGTGGATTAATCGACGTCGCGAACCAATGCGAAATAAGTTATGCAGCTTTTAAAAATGATAGGGGTACTATAAAAGTTGGTAAATCTCTTAAAGCAGAGGGTGACGTTTTTGAAAACAACGGAGGCACTGTAAAAGTAAACGGATCTTTTGTTGTAAGGGGTGAAGACTTTCAAAATAGACATTCGAGTTCTTCATGGGGAACTCTTGAAGTTGGAACACCTGAAGACTCTGCTCTTTATCAGGTTCAAGTGAATCGCTACATTGATTCAGGAAAGAGCACCTGGAATGGATTAGCTCTAATTCAAGCACAAATTGTTGATCTTGCCGGTTCTTATGCATGCGCTAACGCTTCTATGATAGCAGCAAAAAGCTTTATAGCACGAGGGGAATCACAGTTTTCTGTCAACCATTGTTTAGAATTAAAAAGCAATCAAGGGGTTGTAGATTTTGGTGGAGTTCTCTCGGTAAGCCCAACTATCAAAAAACAAATCTTCTCTCAAAAGTCCGCTTTAGCCTCTTTTGTTGCGCAAATGCCGGAGGGCATCACTTTAGCAGGGTGTAAACAGCTCACCCATCGAGGAACGGTTTGCTCACCAGCAAGTACAAGCATAGCTAGATATTCCTCGGCTGAAGGAAAATTTATTTTTACAGGTCAAAGCCATTCTAGCCATGTACTCGTTAGTACTCGACAGGCACTTCTTGAGGGTGTTCTTCACTCCTCAGAAAATATTATTCTCTCAGTTCAAGAGGACTTACGTATGGTTGGAGAAGTGGCAACACGAAACTTAAAAGCAGTAGCACAAAGTCTTTTTGTTTCAGGATCTGTGACAACAATAGAAAATGCTCTCCTGCAAGGAGAAGAAAAAGTAGAAGTTGCTAAAACGGGTTCTCTACAAATAGGAGAAGCGTTAGCTGTCAACTCAAAGGATGATGTGATCTTAGATGGAACAGTGCAGACAAAAAGAGCTGTTGCCCAAGGCAATACAATTACCCATACGGGATCTTTTTCTGTCGATGAATTCGCTCATTTCAAAGCTGATACCTATTTTGCTAATTTATGGAGTGGGCATGTTAGAGCCAAAAATATTCAGATCGATGCAGGCCTTATTTTAAATTTTCTGGGAACTTTAAAGGGAAGCAGCAGTTTAACGACCAATGCGCTTTTTGATGTGAATCTGGGTCTGAAGACAGCACACCATATCAGATCAAGTTCTTTGCTTTCACTTGATGCAGGATTGTCCTTACCATCTCTTCATCCCAAAGATCTTTTAAGTTGGGACACGGTCATGAAAGGACTCAGAGCAACAGCTCTTTCCTTTTGTCCTGCTGATACAAGAAGTCTCATTAATTTAGGGATTGCTGCTTTCTCGGTTTGTACACAAGCCTCAGAGTTACATAAGAAATACGCATCATTAGAAGATAAACCTCGCTTTAGCGATATCATTCCGTTTCTTGTAGGCATCAAGGATCTGGGGATCTCTGCCTATACAACAGCAAAAAGCGCAGGTGCTTTAATACCTATGGATCAAGAAGTTGTTCTACCTAAAGAAGCTGAAAATCTCCAACAAGTATCTGAAACATCAAATACTCGAGATATCCCTTCTGAAACAAATCCACTGAGTACAAAACTTTTACAAGCAGTGCCTGGAATGGCTTTGGATGTAGCCAAAGCTGGAGCAAGTGTATTAATGCCAAGTATTACGCAAGATTCTCTGCTGAGTGTAAGTGCAGGTCTTAGGTTTTCTGGTATTGTGTACGAGCGCGGAATTGCGTCAACCCATACAGGAATTACGGGATCATCGATTTATACAAATGATGCTCTTTATGCTGCTAATAGTGGGCTTGTTGCTAGCCGTCAAATTCAATACGCTAATACCCAGTTTTACAATGGAGGAGCTCTTGTTGGAGGAGATGTAAGAGTTAAGGCAACTAAAAGTGCAGAAAATACAGGTCTGATGGTTGCAATAGGAGATAGTCACGGTGCTGTTCTTGAAGGAAAAACAGCCAACAATTCCGGAATCATTAGAAGTTCAGGAGTTCATAGTAGAGCAGCTGTCATAGGAACGGATGACGCCAAGAATACAGGTGTTGTAACGTCGATAGGTGATGATAGTAGCGCTATGGTTCAAGGAAAAGGAGTAGAGAATTCAGGATTAGTTGCAAGTTCAGGAGATAAAAGTCAGGCAACTGTAAAGGGAACTGATCAAGCCAAGAATATAGGTGCTGTCGAAAATTCAGGAGATGTCAGAAGTGAGGGAGCCCATAGCCAAGCTGCCGTTATAGGAACTGATCATGCTCGAAATACTGGAACAATTTCTGCAGAAGGAGATGAGGTCAGAGCTATTCTTCAGGGGAATGTAGCTGAGAATGCAGGCACTCTTGCGAGTCAAGGAACAAGCAGTCAAGCGGCTCTTCTAGGGACTGAGTACGCTCACAATGAGGGAATCGTAAGATCAACAGGAGATCATAGTTCTTCCCTTGTACAAGCTGCGATTACCGAAAGTTCAGGGGATGTCAGAAGTGAGGGAGCCCATAGCCAAGCTGCCGTTATAGGAACTGATCATGCTCGAAATACTGGAACAATTTCTGCAGAAGGAGATGAAGTCAGAGCTATTCTTCAGGGGAATGTAGCTGAGAATGCAGGCACTCTTTCGAGCCAAGGAACAAGCAGTCAAGCGGCTCTTCTAGGGACTGAGTACGCTCACAATGAGGGAATTGTAAGATCAACAGGAGATCATAGTTCTTCCCTTGTAAAAGCTGCGATTACCGAAAATTCAGGGACTGTCAGAAGTGAGGGAGCCCATAGCCAAGCAGCTGTCATAGGAACTGATCATGCTCGAAATACTGGAATGATTTCTGCAGAAGGAGATGAGGTCAGAGCTATTCTTCAGGGGAATGTAGCTGAGAATGCAGGCACTCTTTTAAGCCAAGGAACAAGCAGTCAAGCAGCTCTTATGGGGAGTGAGAGCGCTCACAATGAGGGAAGTGTAAAATCAACAGGAGATCATAGTTCTTCCCTTGTACAAGCTGCGATTACCGAAAGTTCAGGGGATGTCATGAGTGAGGGAGCCCATAGCCAAGCTGCCGTTATAGGAACTGATCATGCTCGAAATACTGGAATGATTTCTGCAGAAGGAGATGAGGTCAGAGCTATTCTTCAGGGGAATGTAGCTGAGAATGCAGGCACTCTTTTAAGCCAAGGAACAAGCAGTCACGCGGCTCTTCTAGGGACTGAGTACGCTCACAATGAGGGAATCGTAAGATCAACAGGAGATCATAGTTCTTCCCTTGTACAAGCTGCGATTACCGAAAGTTCAGGGGATGTCATGAGTGAGGGAGCCCATAGCCAAGCAGCTGTCATAGGAACGGACCATACTCGGAATAGTGGGACAATTTCTGCAGAAGGAGATGAAGTCAGAGCTATTCTTCAGGGGAATGTAGCTGAGAATGCAGGCACTCTTTCGAGCCAAGGAGCAAGCAGCCAAGCGGCTCTTCTAGGGACTGAGTACGCTCACAATGAGGGAAGCGTAAGATCAACAGGAGATCATAGTTCTTCCCTTGTACAAGCTGAGATTACCGAAAGTTTAGGGGATGTCAGGAGCGAGGGAGCCCATAGCCAAGCAGCTGTCATAGGAGTTGATCGTGCCCGGAATAGTGGAACAATTTCTGCAGAAGGAGATGAAGTCAGAGCTATTCTTCAGGGGAATGTAGCTGAGAATGCAGGCACTCTTTTAAGCCAAGGAGCAAGCAGCCAAGCGGCTCTTCTAGGGACTGAGTACGCTCACAATGAGGGAAGCGTAAGATCAACAGGAGATCATAGTTCTGCCACCGTGCAAGGAAAGACAGTGGATCATGCTGGAACCGTTAGAAGCATTGGAGACGAAAGCCAAGCTGATGTCATAGGTGAGGAATCAGTGAGGACACAGATTGGTTCCACGGTTAGTGCAGAAGGGAATAAAAGCTCTGCAGCTGTCGAAGGGAACACCGTAAATCATAGTGGGAAAATTACTAACTCTGGAGCAGAAGGAGCTGCAATCATAATGGCACAGTCTCATGCTGAAAATTCCGGTAGTGTTGAAGCAACTGGAACTCAAGGGCATGCAGGAGTCCATGGGAAAAGTGTTGATCAAAAAGGGGGGGTTTGTAGCGAACAAGGTACTGCTGTTGTATCCACCCGATCTCAAGTCGAGAAAAAAGAGGATAGTAAGATTCAAGGGGATGTTCGCACCTTTGCTGGATCTGAGGTGAGCGGTCAACAAACACTCATTGAAGGGAATAACGTGGATCATCAAGGAACGGTTAAAGCTGCACAAGGCACTGTGCAACTTTCTGCAGAGCAGCGTCTCAGTGTGCGTGCAGATTCTCAAACCCAAGGTAAAAACGTTATTCTGGAGGGTCAATTGATAGGGGATGTCGAGGATGCTTTACAACAAATCGGGCGCTACCAAGGTGTAAAAGCCGAAAGTTACTTGGGAGTTAAAACAGATGAGGCGATTGATATTAGACGACAGATTTGCACACCTTATAGCTTATCTGTCGAGGGATCGCGCGTAGATGTCCATCATAATGCGTCTTTAGGTTCAAATGTGGACTTAATAGTTAAAGCACATAGTGGAGATATTGCAAATCATGCTGCAATTATCAAGGGAGGACGCTATACGGAGCTAGAGGCATCTGGGGACGTGGTTAATAATCATCGCAAGGAAACTCATGTGCGAAAAATTAAACATGGGCATAAGGTTGAAAGCCCACCTACCTTCGTTCAAGGTTATATTGGAGGAGGTACAGGCGTTGATTATGAATATACAGATCCAGAAACAGGGGCTCAATCAACTCGAAAAATAGGTCTTGTTATAAAAGCGGGAGGAAGAGTGGATAACCATGCCTCAGCTATTGATAGCTTTGCAGATGTAAGTATTGTAGCTGAAAAAGGCTTTAGTAATACAGCTGCTGTACACAGTTATCTTTCTCATTATCATGTGAATGATAGGCGATGGAAAGGAGATAAATACACCTATGTGTGGGACGCGTCAGTGGGAAAGAGTCAAGTTAATTCTCGTCAGGGAAAAGTATCTGCGTACGTTAATAATGGTAACATATCCTCTTCTTCAGGACTCTTCTCATCAAGAGATGGAACAGATTTAAGTGCTCAGCACATAAAATTTGAAGATGTGGTTACGCAACATAGAAAATTAGTTGTGCGCGATAACCATATTGGTGGAAAGGTTAAAGATAAGCATATGAGAGAAACATCCCATCCAGTAGTGCTTCAAGATTGGGGAAATTCTAGGATAGTTGGAAGGGAAGGTATTGTTGATGTGCGTGGAGCTATTTTTCAAGGGGATGGTCACCTAACAATTCAGGGGAAATCTATCACTCTTGGACGTTCATTACTCCACCATTCTAGCGATGAACATAAAAGTTATGTTTCTGTTCGTTCTCCTCTCGCTACTTTTAGTACGTCTTTATCAGGATCTAAGAGGTCTTCTGCTCTAGATGTTTCCTTTACGGATCCTCTTCTCATGAAAGCAAGGGCTCTTGCCCAGTCGGGCAATCGGTGGGAGTATCTCTTTAATGGAGTGAAAACAGGAATAGAGACATTAGAAAGTACGCATTCTTTCCTTAAGGCTTGCCGTAATGATGCTTTTGGCTCTGCTTTTCTACAACGATATGGGTTAGGAGGGGGAGAAGGATTTAATCCGAGTCTCACCTTTGGTTTTTCAACACAGCATACTCATCAAGATTGGATGACAACGGGCCCTGGATCAATTAACAAAGGATCTATAGCCCTTCTAGCAGAGGAAGATATCAATCTCTATAACGGGTTTTCCATCAATACTACAGGTGATGCGGTTTTTCGGGCGCAAAGAATGTATCAAAATGGAGCCAGGCTTGAATCTCATTATAGCGCTGAAACAAGAGGGATTAATGTGGGCGTTACACCTCAAGGGGGCATTGGCTCTGTAGGAGTAGAGTATAATAAGACGGAAAGCTATTCAGAAACTTGGGACCCCTCCATTATTAATATAGGAGGTCATCTGCATATTGATGTTGAGCAATATAGCCAGGATGCCGGTTCCATTCACTGCAATAAAATTTCAGGAAACATAGGAGATTTTAGAGCCACGACACGGCAAGATTACACAACCAGCCTTTCCTTTGGTGGCAGTGTAGATACGAGTGGAAACTTCTCTTTCAACAGGAGCCAGAATGAATCGCGTCAAGCCAACCATGTGGCTGGTATATTTGTGAATGGAGATATTGAAAATGATTTTTCCATCGGTAGAGCAACACTAACAGGGGCTCATATTATCGCTCAGGGATATAACAATGCAGATATTGATGCTGGTTCTTATACTCCTCTTTACGATTATCGCCGAAACAGCAACATAGGATTTAGCTCCAATGTGTTTGCCTTTTCAGAGAGTCCTACTTCGCAGAGTTTGTTTCATGCACCAGTGCATTTAAACTATGGGGTTGGTAACTATCGAGCTGTTCATACACCGACAATAGGTGGCGTTACAGGTACAAGCGATAGCTTACAAAGCTTAGGTAGCAATTCAGATGTCTCAAAAGCGTTTAGGATCACACAGCGTTTTCAGACAAATATAAGTGTAGACATTCCCGTAGCTATCAACACTCCTGCGTTTGAAACATTTACCGATAATTTAAGTTGGGCAGGCAGAACTTTGGGACATTCTGTCTCTTCACCATTATCGCATGCTCTAAAGGATGATCATGAACTTCCCTTCCTGATAGAGTATAAAGAGAGAAATAGAGATATCACTTCGGAAATCCAAGAAGGAATCGAATCACCTTTTCAAACAACAGAAGTCTCACAAGGGATACCATTTGATACAAACATGAGCTTGGCCTATACAGCTCAGAATTCATCCGGCGCGCAGGTATATTTGGATGATCCCTTAATAACCACCTTTGCGACTCGTTCCGGGTCGGGTAAAGTGGTAGACATCTCTTATGTTCAAGAAGTAGAAGATCTTGTCTTACGTGATGAAATGTCCAGGGAACAACACCCCTATCTTTATCTTTATAATATAAGACGTGCTTATGAAGAACTTGGAGCCGATCTTTATGAAATTGGTAAACAAACCTCTCAACTGGTAGCGCAAGGTGCACGTTGGGTAGGAGAAACAATTTCTGAAGGAGGAGATATGCTCAAAGATGGAGCTGTAATGACATGGGAGTGGGCCAATAAACCTATTGAGCTTCTCAGAGAGGCTAACACCCATATAGACGAATCAATTCAATTAGAAAGAGACGTACATCGTGAGTTTATAAAAGAGCATCCTTTTTGGGGAACAATTACTGATGCCATACTAAAAGTAGATGGACAAGGGCCTTATTCTTATATTCCTAGGCTCAGAAATCCTATGGATTGTCTTACGCTTCCTGCTGATTCTGCACTGAGAGCAGTTACGCACAATGCTACTAGTGGGGAAGCTGTAATGGGTTCGTCTCATGTTGAAACTATATATAACATTTATAATTCGACTTCTCAGCCAGAATTGTTCAGAAGTGATATTCCTCCAACTTGGGAAGAAATAGAGAGTGTGTTACCCCTCTCCGTACCCCCCTCAATGGTAGAAAGATACAGAGAAAAATACGATGTTAAAAGAGAATAATCCCTCTACTCAATTCTTCCTGGGTTTAATGCTAATGGCCAAAAGTTTCTTTTGCAAGTGAGCTGAGATTTTCTGATCTAATTCTTTTGAGAGGGTGTCTTCCAGATCTGCCTTAAAGGTAGTCAGAGTTTCCTTGATCTCCTTGGAAAAAGCAGCTTTGTTTTTATAAGTATACCCGGGGTATACCCGAAGATTTTTAGCTTAGTCTGAGATATTGAAAAAGTGATGACTGGTGCCGGATGTCGGAATCGAACCAACGACCTACTGATTACAAATCAAGTGTACTATGTGTCTACCCATATCTATAATCGTCTATATACATTGATTTTTCAATAAGATAAAGAGAGGTGAACGTCTATACGCATCTATAAATATCTACTCATTTCTATGTCTGTTGCTCCCCATATGCTCCCCTTTTTGATTGAACTCTTATTTTAATGTTGCTAAGCTTCATTTAATAAAAACCTAGGAGAGAAACATTTGACATGTCATCACAAAAAACGAATAAAACTAAATTGACAAAGCGGATTGTAGAAAGCGCAGCACCAGATCCAATAAAACGGGTCGTTATCTGGGATACAGAAGTAACAGGCTTTTGTGTGAGGATTTATCCCACCGGTAAGAAGACTTACTTCCTTCAATATAGAAATAAAAAGCAAGAAACTCATATAATAAAGATAGAGGTTCATGGACCTATAACAACAGAATTAGCACGCCAAAAGGCAATAGAGCTCTTGGCAAGCTTCATTTAATAAAAACCTAGAAGAGGAAGATTTAATATGTCGTCGAAAAAAACGAATAAAACTAAATTGACAAAGCGGGTTGTGGAAAGTGCAGTACCAAATCCAACAAAACGGATCGAAATCTGGGATACTGAAGTAACTGGTTTTTATGTAAGGGTTTACCCCACAGGGAAAAAAACTTATTTTCTGCAATATAGAAATAAAAAGCGAGAAACTCATAAAATAAAAATAGGCGTTCATGGATCTATAACAACAGAATTAGCACGCCAAAAGGCAATAGAGATCTCCTTAAGCGTGGGTGCAGGAGAAGACCCTTCTATTAAGCATAAAGTGGTCGCTGGAAACACAGGACAATCAATGCAAGATCTCGCTGATCAATATTTAAGCCTTCATGCAGGACCTAATAAAGCCCCTAAAAGTTATAAAGAAGACAGGGCTAAGCTAAAAAATATTATCTTAAAGAGGTATGGCCATCTGAGGGCTGATGCAATCTCAATACTCGATTTACAAAAATTACATTCCGACTTACAAAAGACACCCGTTCAAGCTAATAGGACGATGGCCCTCTTGAGTAAAATGTTTAATCTTGCCATTCAATGGGGTTGGCGTTCTGATAATCCAGCAAAAGACATTAAAAAATACAAAGAACATGGACGTCATCGCTGGCTT
This sequence comes from Alphaproteobacteria bacterium, assembly GCA_021731585.1. Classification (GTDB taxonomy): domain Bacteria; phylum Pseudomonadota; class Alphaproteobacteria; order UBA9655; family UBA9655; genus UBA9655. The sequence goes on along the minus strand of JAKFXB010000114.1, from coordinate 4,771 downwards.
GACGACGAAGAGTCTCAGAGATTGTTCACTGCTTTAGATACCTACCGTAATCAAAATGTTGCCAACGCCATTCGTCTACTTATCCTAACAGGAGCAAGAAAAACTGAACTCTTAAGTGCCACATGGAATCAATTTGATCTTGAAAAGGGAGTATGGACAAAACAATCTCATTCAACAAAACAGCGAAAAATGGAGCATGTACCAATTTCTTCTCTCGTTCTTGAAATTTTAAAACAAATGAAAGAGCAAACAGACTCTCCTTTTTTATTTCCTGGGAAAGTTCCAGGAAAACCTCTCAAAGATCCTAAAAAAGCTTGGAATACAATACGGAAACAAGCAGATTCTCCTGATGTTCACATACATGATCTTCGTCATACTTTCGCCTCTCATCTTGTTTCAAGTGGATTAAGTCTAAGCATTGTGGGTAAACTATTGGGACATACTCAAGCCTCTACAACACAACGCTATGCTCACCTAGCGGATGCACCTTTAAGGGAAGCTACCGAGCTGCTTGGAAATAAGATGAAGAAGTTTGTTACTCAACAGATTGGCTCTTAAGCTCTTTGAAGTCTTAGCAGCAGATCTTAAAAAATATTTTCCTGATACATAAGGATTCTCAAGACGTAACCTCTATTGCATGAAAAAATTTGCTGAGGTTTACCCAACGATTGAGATCGTGCAAGCACTGCCTGGACAATCGCCTCGAGCGTACAATCTTGTTCTTTTAGAACTTGTAAAAGATTCCCATGCTAGAAGGTGGTATGCTTAGAGCAGAGTTGGAGGTTTAACAACTAGGATAGCTAGAGGGAGGGGATTGCTTAAAATGGCTATCCTGAGAGAGCTGGCTCAAACTTCTTCTGTGTGAAAAAAAGATCAAATCATCGCAAAGTATGCACTTCGTGATGTGAATAAATCTGTGGGAGTATCTGAATATGAGCTTGGTAAAGCTTTGCTTATAGAAAAATGTGAGACAACTTGCCAACAATAGCTATAGATTGAAGCCGAGCTATACTCTTAAGGATAGCCTGTTGATAAAACACAGAATCAAAGTTTTCGTGGAAAAAATAGATTTTCCTCTTGGTAAAAGGAGTAAAAAAATAGGAGGCCCTTGAAGGGATCGAACTTATTTGAATGTCTATCTCAGGCCTCCTATAAGGTTAGGCTTGTCTCTCTAAACGTATTTTTTGAGTGGCATCTTTGAGAAAAAAACTCATCTGCCGTAATTCAAAGGTCAAAATATCGAGCTGATCGGATATAATCAGAATTTTTTGGACTCTGTTCTCAAATTCTTGCCAGGAAACTCGAGATACGGTTATAGTGCTGTCAGGCATGGCTGATCCTTTCTACTGTAAAGGGTTGGTTATGTTTAGCAATGTAGGGGCGCCGCCCGCGCTCTTACATTGCGTCTAGTTTACTAGCCTTACAAGTACAGGGTCAATACGGTTTTTAAATTTTTTTCCCTTTCCGGAGCGGACTTCTTAAAGAAACTGTTGTTAACCGGGTGCCTCTAACAAATCTCCTGTATTCACAATGCGGTAAAAGAAGCGACTTTCCTCAACGGGTTCTGAGACACCACCTACATGAAACAATACAGGAACAACTGCGTAGCCTTTTGGTTTATTGAGGGCGTTGATCTTTTCCGATACCTCATTGATGATGTCTTTTTTGAGTTCTCCTTGACGAAATTTGAATTCACAAGCATATAAATTGTTTGTCGTGGTTTGAACCAAATAGTCAATTTGACAGCCCTTTTGACGTGTTGAAGCCAGTTGAATATAGGGGTTATCGTAAATGATATCGGCAGGCTTGATGCCAATGGTTTGCAAGATATCATTTCTGTTTTGAAGCAACAAGGATTCCACCTGAAATCCCATCATTGTTTTGTATCCTGGAAGATTGCCCATATCTGTGATATGGCCCTTCTCAATTTTATCCAGATTAGGAGCGATATACTTCAGGTAAAAGCGCATATAGGGGTCACTTATTCTGTAAAGACTTTGCCGTCGCACCTTTCCTGTCCTGATGGACCATTGTGGAAATTGCGTTACAAATCCAGCAATGATGAGGTGTCCCATAAGGGAGCTCAATGTTCCGCTTTTGTGATAGTTTATGGTTTGACGAATTTCCCCGAGTGTTTTCATACCCTCGTTTAGGGAGATCATCATATTTTTGTATACCTCCCCCTTATGACTGAAAAGGTCATGAAAAATCCGATCAAATTCAATCGTTAAAAGGCCTTTATTTTCAAAACAGAGCCTGTGGATAGTCTGATCTGCTGTTTCATTAGGGGAGACCTGCTCTAAATACCAAGGAATCCCACCTAACACAGAGAGAAGCTTGAAGCGATCAAGGTCGGATCCTTTAAAGCCAAGTTGGTTTAAAAAGGTGTTGGACTCGTATATCGACAGGGGAGAGAGTTCAATAACTTGAGAAATACGTCCAAAGAAGGACGTACTTTTAAGAATATTAGCTTCAATCCAAGTTGAAACAGAGCCGCAGAAGATAAGAATGACATTCTGACGATGTTGTAGGTCTTGGTCCCACCACACTTTCAGTTTTGGGATAAAGGTTGGATCAAGCGATCCCATCCATGAGATCTCATCAAATAAGATCACTGTTGGCTCATTCGTTAGATAGGCTGATAATTGCGAGAGTCCATCCATCCAATCTTGAAATTTTGTTGTTGGTTTTTGAAAGGCCGTTTCCATTTGGTGAGAAAAAAGATTACGTTGATCTTGAGCTGTTGTTCCTGGTTCAGGGGTCATACCTGTGATATTGATGAAGCGCTCCCCTTGACTAAATTCTGCCGCTAACCGCGATTTTCCAATCCGCCGGCGGCCTTTAATAACAACTAAGGCTGCCATTTTTCTGGATCGAAGAGCTTTAAGGAGCTCAATTTCTCTCTTTCTGCCTATAAACTTCATTATTGATTATGCTCCTATCGTTACTTTTATGCATTATGAGCATAATTGTATCGTTTGTCAAGATGCATATAATTTATCTTATGTCTTAGAGGAGCATCTAGCAGGGGTTCTATTCAGGAAAGCGGCCTTCAAGGAGGCCATCTAAAGCATGGGGTCATGAGGAAAAATAAGTGAAAGTGAGCGATGATCAACGATAGTTTTGCCGTATTTTAACAGTTTTATTACACCTAATTTTAAGAAGAATTGGTGGCGTATAATATTTAATGGATTTTTCAGCATTTGAGCCATGCCTCCAAGTTTCACACTGCGTCCTAGACGATCCACCTTCCAGACAACAAACATATCACCTTCGCGAAGCTGTTCGAGTGTTTTCTATAACCCTGGGCGGTCATTTCTAAGGCCGCTCATATGATCTTCATAAATTCTTTTGCAGTCAGCTTTCTTTAAAGTTTCTTTTTGGAGGTCAAGGTTTTGTACGTTTGGAAACTCTCGCCTAACCAATATGCATGTATGAATTATTTCTTATTTATTTTCCCATCATCTTATAAAGGAGACGTTTTTTAAGGGATGATTGTTCTTGAGGACCTCGAGCTCGTTTACTGGAGAGGGTTTCAACGAAATGAACTTGTTCCTTTTCAGAAAAATACCCTTTCCCGTCTTTTCCCATGTTCCAGGGGTTGCTCACTTCTCGTCGATCCGTTGTACAATGGTCGTCTAGATTTTCTGAACTCAGAGAGGATAACTTGATGCGTTCATGTTTGCGGCATCTTTTGTGCCAGAGGCGTTTATCTTGTCGCTCACTCCGGCAATGGGTATATCCTGTAATAGGTGTTTTTTGATAGCTGCGGCTCATTGATAGGACTTCTTATTCTTGAAACTCATAGAGAGCGTACTCAATTGATAATTAAATTTCAAGAGATGGGTTGAGAGATGTTTTTGACCTGCATTTATTCTCGGAGATATTGCCTTTGGGACGAATGAGACTGATTGGCTTAAGTTCGAGTTGAACCAGAAGAAAATTTGTGAGATTGGGGGTAAAAACGGCTTTTATTTTTTCCTCAATTCCTCCAACCCCTGCATTGCCCAAAGGGACAAATTCACTTCAGAGGAAACCGCCATTTCATTCAGCACAAGAAGGCCTTTAAATAAAGATGCGACTTGCGCTTTCATTTCTGGATCTTTTTGCATATCTCTCCCCAGTTCGATGTCAAAAGTTTCCAGGGTTCCAGCCTTTTCCATTAATCCTGCGAGCTGTATCATAGAGCGAGTCCTCGCACGTCTGAGGTCGCGGGAATGGAGTTCAAGGGTGCTCATGAGGTGGTATCTCTGCCTTTCCGTTTTGTTCAGTTGCTGGGTTGTGCTTTTCAGTCTTTTGGTGAGTTTTTGAAGCAGAGATGGAAAATGAACTGACACGTGTTGCCCATCCTGTCTTTTGTGTTTTTGAAGCTGTCGTCCAGGAATCTTTTAAGATGATCAAAGCCATTTCCGGAGAGAATTCGTCTTTCAGAATTTTCTGAGCTTCTTTCATCAGAAGAAGAGACTGCTGGATTTTAATACGTTCTTTCTTTTGCCTAAGCTCATGAATCTTGTTTTCAATGGAAGTTACCTTATCGATCATACGACCGCCCTCTCTATTTTTATCCATGACGCCTTTTCTCCGTTTTTGGTAATATTGTTTCATCAGTCTACTAAAAACCAAAATATAATAAAGTATAAAAATGAATACTTCGAGAGATCAAAATCGATCTTTAAGGATCGAGAAACCTGTCTTGGGGAGCTTTTCTAAAAGCTTACCAGGCGCGCTTACGTGTTGCCTTCGGCAACAGCGCTTTGTGTCAAGCCACGCA
>JAKFXB010000024.1 GCA_021731585.1 Alphaproteobacteria bacterium | reverse complement strand
AAATTTGAATACAAAAAAGCTTATAACACACCCCTTATGGCTTCACAATGGGGGCAGTTAGACTCAATTCATATTAAAAATAATGGTTTTCTTATGAGTGAAGTGCTCAAGCATGGCTTCAAGGGAGGCTTCCTTGCCCACTCCAGAAGACTTCATGCCTCCATAGGAAAGGCCGGGCTGGACAACCACATTCTGATTGACCTGAACAAAACCAGCTTCAAGACGGTGAACCCCTTGCAGTGCACGCTTTAAATCATTGGTCCAAAGAGTCGCCGCTAAGCCATAGTCTGAATCGTTGGCCTGATTGATGACATCATCAAAATCCTTCCATGGAATCAAAACGGTTACAGGGCCAAAGATTTCTTCTTGACTCACCTGGTGAGAATTGGGAATACCGGTAAAAAGGACGGGCTGGACAAAAAGACCCTTTGAAAGTTTAGGATCTGTGGGCAAGGCTGAACACTCATGAGCCATAGCCCCAGGCGTCTTTTTCCCTATATCCACATAGGTGAGAATTTTTTGGTGTTGAGCGGGAGAAATCACGCTACCAACGTCCGTTTCCATATCCATGGGGTCGCCAATTTTAAGCTCATTGAGCTTTGCCTTCAGGCCTTCCAGAAAGGAATCAAAAATGGACTCATGAACAAAAATCCGGCTTGCGGCCGTACAGCTCTGTCCCTGGCGGGTAAAGCGCATGCTGGTCATGGCACCTTCAATGACCTTATCCACAGCAACATCTTCACACACAATCATGGGACTTTTCCCTCCCAACTCCAAGGTAACGGGAACCAGTTTTTCACTGGAATTTTTATAAATCTTTTTTCCCGTCTCAACGGACCCTGTAAAGGTGACCTTTGCCACATCAGGATGACGCACCAAAGCTTCTCCCGTTGTGGGCCCATCGCCGGAAATCATATTGAGCACTCCTGGGGGGAGAATAGCATTCATAATCTCAGCCGCTCTTAAAACAGCAAAGGGAGCCTCTTCAGCGGACTTAATCACAACCGTATTCCCAGCCACAAGGGCAGGAGCCACCTTGAGAGACATTAAAAGAAGAGGAACATTCCAAGCAATAATGGCGCCTACAACGCCCAAGGGTTCGCGAATAGTAACCGCTAGCATAGAATCGCTAAAAGGGATGGTCTCCCCTTTCAGCTCTAAGGCAAGGCCGCCATAAAAACGAAAGGTATTCGCAAAAATTTTGGCTTCTACTTGGCTTTCCGTACGCAAGGCTTTACCCGTTTCAAGGGTCATAAGACGCGCGAGCTCATCTTGATGCTTTTCCAAGAGATCGCCGCACTGGGTCACTAAATGGCCACGCTTGGCCGCATCCATATGCCGCCATTCCTTTTGAGTTTCTTTTGCGATTTCAACGGCGTCATTCACGTCCTGAGCATCCGCTTCAGCTGCATGACCAATGACTTCCATAGTGGCTGGGTTATGGATGGGAAAAGACTTCTGGCTTTTTGCAACCACAAGTTTTCCGCCAATCAACAGCTTATTATCAAGATGTTTGATCAAACTCAGGGGTGTAAGGTTGCTTCCCGGCACAGAATACAAATCGTCCATAAAACCTCCGTTTATTCTTTATGGCTTTTAGTATATACTCTTTTCCAAGAGAATAAAAGAAAAGAGGCTCCCTTGCATGCGCTCCCTTCCTTAAAGATTGAACCCAATTATGAATCATTTTTAACTTTAACTCCCCAAGGATTTCACAGGCTTTCTTACATAAAATGGGGAAATTCGGCTCATGAAGATGTCCTTATTTGTGCGCATGCTTTAAGCCGCAATTGCCGGGATTTTGACTATTTGGCACGTGCTCTTGAAAAGAGTTATCGCATTGCGTGTCCTGATCTTTTGGGCTCAGGGGCCAGCGATTACCTTGGAAATCCTGAAATTTATACTTTTTCTCAATATCTGAATGACATGGTGAACTTATTGGCTCGCCTTGGAACTCAAAAAGTTCATTGGGTGGGAACTTGCCTGGGTGGCATCCTTGGTATGATGCTAGCAGCTCAACCCAATAGCCCTATCAAAAGTCTTATTCTCAATGATGTGGGGATGATTGTTCCTAGCCTTCCTCTACAGCGAATTCTCACTTTCGCAAGCAATGACAATAAATTTTTAAGTTTTCATGATGCAAAAAAATATTTTCAATCCGTCTTGATGCCCCTAGGTATAACCGATCCTGAACATTGGGATCACCTGACTCAACATGGAATACTGCGCGATGATAAGGGGGATTTTCGCCTGGCCTATGATCCGGCCATTGCAAAAACCCTGAACCTGTCTACCTCCAACCTTCATTTAGGGGCCTACTGGCAGGCCATAAAATGCCCCGTCCTCGTTCTTCGAGGGGAGGATTCAGACTTTTTAGAACCCGAGGTTGTGACAAAGATGAAGTATTTTCAGCCTCATGCGGAATTTGTCACCATTCCAGGCTGCGGTCACTCCCCCTCTCTTATGGCACCCAATCAAATTAAAATCATTAAAGATTGGCTGGGGAAAGTAGTTGTTTAGCGTTTTGACCTTTTCTCTTCCACAAGGTCAATACCATTAATCACAACAAGAATAATGGCGATGGGGAAAAAAAGCAGCGTCCAAAAAATAAGCCACCCATAACTCCCATTATAGGAGAAAGAATAATAGGCCTTGTTTTTTAAGAATACCCCATTTTTCATCGCTAAGACGATGGCTAGGGGAAAGAAAAGAATAAAGGAGAGCACAAAAATCACCAAATTCCCTTCATATTTCAGAGGGTATTTTTTTCTTACTGTAACATTTTTTTTAGTGGGCATAAGTCATCCTTAAAGGATAAATTTCGAAAGGTCTGAATTTTTTGCCAAATCGCCCACAGACTTTTGAACATGTTCAGCCGTAATCACAACTTTCTCTCCGCGTCTTTCAGAGGCTTCAAAACTAATTTCTTCTAAAAGCTTTTCGATAACTGTATGCAAACGGCGGGCGCCAATATTTTCCACATTCTGATTCACTTGGGCTGCCAAATCAGCAATTTCCCGAATAGCATCATCTTTAAAGGTCAACTCCACTCCTTCTGTCTTAAGAAGAGCTTGGTATTGACGAATAAGGTTCGTTTCTGGCTCCACAAGAATCCGAACAAAGTCATCAGCGCTAAGCGCTTTCAACTCAACCCGATTTGGCAATCTTCCTTGAAGCTCAGGCAGAAGATCGGAAGGCTTTGCTGTGTGGAAAGCCCCTGAAGCTATAAATAAAATATGGTCTGTTTTAATTGTGCCATGTTTCGTAGAAACCATGGTGCCTTCAATAAGAGGTAAAAGATCACGTTGCACACCCTCACGACTTACATCAGGGCCGCCAGCTTCGCCGCGCGCTGAAATTTTATCAATCTCATCAATAAAGACGATCCCGTTTTCTTCAACGCTCCGGAGGGCTTCACTTATAACCTTATCCTGATCTAAGAGTTTATCTCCCTCTTCTCCTATCAAAAGCTCATAGGCCTCTTTAACTGATACTTTTCTTTCAACGGTCCGCGGCGGGCCGGAACGCCCCAAAATATCCGCAAGGTTGATCATGCCCATCTGAGCTCCTGGCAAGCCAGGAATATCAATAGTTGGCATTTGAGAGTTGCTTGTATCCTGAAGCTCGATAGAAACCTCACGATCATCCAATTGATTTTTTCTTAATTTTTCTCTAAATTTTTGACGGGTTTCTTCCCCTGCATTTTCACCTACAAGAGCATCTAACACGCGTTCTTCTGCAAGAATTTCTGCCTTTGCATGCACCTCAGTCCGCAAACGCACGCGCATCATATTTATGGAGATTTCAACCAAATCTCGAATCATTTGTTCCACATCACGGCCCACATAGCCAACTTCCGTAAATTTTGTGGCTTCAACCTTAATAAAGGGAGCATCTGCAAGGCGGGCAAGGCGACGGGCAATTTCAGTTTTTCCAACACCCGTAGGGCCGATCATAAGGATATTTTTAGGTAAAACTTCTTCACGCAGTTGCCCCTCCAACTGCAAGCGCCGCCACCGATTGCGAAGAGCTATAGCAACGGCCCGCTTTGCTTCATTTTGACCAACAATAAAGCGATCCAATTCTGATACGATTTCCCGGGGGGTAAAATGAGCTAATTTCATATCAAAACCTTAAACAGATTCAATAATAATATTTTTATTTGAATATATGCACAAATCGGCAGCCACATTCATCGCTTTCTCCGCAATGGTCGACGCGGTCATCCCATCTGTATCCAATAAAGCCCTTGCCGCTGCTAAGGCATAAGGGCCACCAGAGCCAATACCGATTAATCCATCCTCCGGCTCCAACACATCCCCCGTTCCTGTAAGAATAAGGGAATGAGTAGAATTTACAACCGCCATCATGGCTTCTAAGCGGCGCAAATAGCGGTCTTTACGCCAATCCTTGGCTAAATCTACACAAGCGCGAATAAGTTGATGGGGATTTTGTTCAAGCTTAGCTTCTAAGCGCTCAAAAAGCGCCAAAGCATCGGCCGTGGAGCCGGCAAAACCAGCCACCACATCTCCCTTCCCCAAGCGGCGCACCTTACGGACATTGGATTTCAAAATTAAGTTCCCCATTGTCACCTGGCCATCACCGGCAACGACTACCTCATTTCCTTTTCGAACGGAAAGAATTGTAGTTCCATGCCATGAGGTAGGCTCATTTTGCATCATTGGCCATTTCCCTAAAATATGTTAATACTCATAGAAAAGTAACATAAGAGTGATAGACTTGTCATCTTGAGATAAGGAAGATACCATGAAGTACGATAAAAACAACATTTTTGCGCGTATTTTACGCAAAGAACTTCCTGCTCAAGTTGTTTATGAAGATGAATATGCCCTGGCCTTTCATGACATCGCTCCCAGAGCTCCTATCCACATTCTCGTGATTCCTAAAGGTGCCTATGTTTCTTTTTTTGATTTCTCGGAAAAAGCCTCTTCTGCTGAAATCATGGGCTTTACAAAAGCCATTCATAATGTCATTGCCTCCCTTGATTTAAAAAACAAAGGTTTTTGGACTCTCTCCAGCCATGGAGAAGAAGGAGGTCAAGTTGTTTTCCACTATCATGTACATATTTTTTCTGGGCGACGTCCTAGTCAAATAACGCCCCTCCATTCATGAAGCGTAAACTTAAAAAACCAAAACTTGTCGTGGGTTGGCGTGAATGGGCGCAACTTCCAGAATTAGGTATTGATCACATTAAAGTAAAAGTTGATACCGGCGCAAAAACATCAAGCCTTCACGCCTTCCAACTTTCAACCGTAAAGCATAGCGGACAAGACTACGTTAAATTTGATATTCACCCTCTTCAAGACAATGATACTATCATTTATACTTGTATTAGCCCCATCGTAGATTATCGCTGGATTACAAGCTCTACCGGCCATCGGCAAAGGCGCTTTATTATTGAGACTCACCTTAAAATTGGGGACTATTCCACTCTTGTTCAACTCTCGCTTGCTAACCGTGATGAAATGGGATTTCGTATGCTTATTGGACGTGCCGCTTTAAAAAAAGAAGTTCTTGTAGACCCTGCACACTCTTTTCTGCTAAGTCACAAGACTCGTTAACGAAAAAGTAAATTTCTTTTGAGATAATTATAAACATGAAAATTTTAATGATGGCCAGAAATCCTAAACTATACTCGCATCAACGCCTTCTAGCTGTTGCAACATCTCGTGGTCATCAGCTTGATATTATCGACGCTCTTCAAGTGTATATGAATATCGCCCCTCATAATCCTCAAATTAAATACAAGGGGGAATCTATCAAGGGCTATGACGCTGTTATTCCTCGGATTGGTGCGTCTATCACCATGTATGGCCTTGCTGTCTTACGGCAACTGGAAATCATGGGAGTTTGGTCTTTAAATGATTCCGTCGCTATCGGTCGTTCTCGCGATAAGCTGCGGAGTATGCAAATTTTAGCTCGCCGCGGTATTGGACTGCCTTTAACAGGTTTTGCCCATTCTACAGCCTATACAGATGACATGATTGAGATGGTGGGTGGCGCTCCTCTTGTCATCAAACTTTTAGAAGGCACTCAAGGTTTGGGTGTTGTTTTAGGAGAAACTCGCAGTTCCGCTCGAAGCGTAATCGAAGCCTTTCGAAAGGTGAATGTAAATATTTTACTTCAAGAGTATATTAAAGAAGCTGGTGCGTCGGACATTCGCTGTATCGTTGTGGGAGGAAAAGTTGTTGCAAGCATGATGCGCACAGGCGCTTCAGGGGAATTTCGCTCAAATCTTCACCGTGGAGGCACGGCCAAAAAAGTAAAAATTTCCCCTGAAGAACGCTCAGTTGCTGTACGGAGCGCCAGCCTAATGGGCCTTAATGTCTGTGGCGTTGATATGCTGCGCACCAATCATGGACCCGTTGTGATGGAAGTGAACTCCTCTCCTGGCCTTGAAGGCATTGAAACATCAACAGGTATCGACGTTGCCACAAAAATAATAGAATATATAGAAACCCATGCAGGGAAAAAGAGTAATGATCAAAAGGGATAAAGGCATGAAATTTTTTTTAAGCATACTTCTTTTATTAACAAGCATGTCCCTTCTTCATGCCAATCTGTATTGTGAATGCATATCAACGACAACCTCTCTTGCCCCTAACAACAAATGGATGTATATTGCAAGTTGTTTTGTTGATGGAAAAAAACAACCAGGTTTACTGGAAAGTACAACTGTTGATAGTCAAGCTCAGGCTGACAAAATAACAACTAACTTTATGCAAACCTATAATATTAAAGAAGGCGATTGCATCCAGCGTCCCGATGGATCAATGATACGTGTCCATAAAGAAGGCCAGTAAGAACCAATCATGACAAAGAAAAAAGCCACACAACTTGCTGAAGGCCATGGAAATGTTAAGGACTTAGAAGAATTTTGGGATGCAGATGCTGCTGTTGAGCGTATTACGGCAATCTACAACAAGAATGTTTCTCTTATTCGTGAAGCCTTTTTAAACCTTGCTGACTTAAAAAAGATGCCTCCAAAGTTTCCCAACCTCTCCAAGGCAACCTACCCTTACCTGGGCATAAAAATTTCCAGCCGAAACCTTAACGTCGACCATCGGATAGCTTTTGGCGCGGTTCTAGAGGCAGGAATCTATGGAACCACTCTCACACGTCCGGATCTCTTTGATTCCTACTATCGTAAACAAGTCGAGCTTCTCCTCAACCACCATAAAACGCCCGTTGTGGTCGGAGAAAGTGATTGGCCCATTCCTTTACCTTTTGTGGATGAATGGGATTCAGAAACCTTTCAGCCCGAAAAACTATGGCAAAGCTCTATTGAATTTGCTCTTCCTAACCTAAGCGTCGTTGATGACAGCATTGTGAATGGAACTTTTAAAGTTCGCAAAGGACAGCCCTTACCGCTGGCTCTTTTTACAGCAGAGCGAGTGGATTTTTCTGTCGGACGCCTTCACCATTATTGTGGAACATCAGCAAGGCATTTCCAACATTTTATCCTTCTTACCAATTATCAGCGCTATATCGATGAATTTATTCAATACGCCCATCAATCCTTAGAGGAAAGTGATGAATATTGTGAGTTTGTCGAACCCGGAGATATTATTACACATAACCCTCGCAACAAGTGTAACCATGTTAAGTCTCATGAAATGCAATCTCTACCACAGATGCCCGCTTATCACCTTAAGAGAAAAGATAATCAAGGCATTACTTTTATTAACATTGGCGTTGGACCAACGAATGCGAAAACAATTACGGACCACTTAGCCGTCTTAAGACCCCACTGTTGGCTTATGTTGGGCCATTGCGCGGGCCTCAGGCGCAGCCAACGCTTGGGAGATTATGTTCTTGCTCATGCTTACGTACGAGAAGATCATGTTTTGAATGAAGATCTTCCTACCTGGGTTCCTGTTCCCCCTATTGCAGAAATTCAAACTGCCCTTGAGAAAGCCGTGGAAAACGTCACGGGAGAGCTAGGAATCAACTTAAAAGACCGCATGCGTACGGGAACAATCGTTTCAACAGATAATCGCAATTGGGAATTACGCTCCCAAGAAATGATGGAACGTTTCCGTCAAAGCCGGGCGATTGCCCTTGATATGGAATCGGCCACCATCTCAGCTAATGGTTTTCGCATGCGCATTCCCTATGGCACTCTCCTTTGTGTATCCGACAAGCCTATTCATGGAGAACTAAAGCTTAGAGGTATGGCCCAGACTTTTTACAAAAAGAGTGTCTCTGAGCATTTACGCATCGGCATTGAAACCATACGCATCTTGCAAGAAGAACTTCATAAAGGCGATATAGTCATTCACTCGCGTAAATTACGCAACTTCGACGAGCCGCCCTTTAGGTAGGCATTCAATTATGTCTGCAAATCTATATTTTCTTGACAACAGTACTAAGTATGATACTATAAAATATGAGCAAGATCGATAAAAAATTAAAAGCTATGAAAACCAATCCAAAAAATGATTGGCAAATCAGTGACTTGAAATCTATAGCCAAGCAATACAACATTGAGTACAGACAACCTGGCACAAGTCATGTAACTTTTAGTTCTAATCATGGCTTATGTTTAACCGTTCCTGCTCATAAACCAATAAAACCAATTTATATAAGGAGGTTTATTGAGTTAATTGAGTCTTTAAATGAGGAGAACATATTATGATCGACTATCCTTTTACAGTTCGTCATCTTTCTAAAGAGGAAGGAGGCGGTTACCTCGCTGAATCCTTAGATCTTAATGGATGCATAGCCGATGGAGAAACAATTGAAGAAGCAGTTCATAATTTAGAAGATGCTGTTACTTCTTGGATTAAAACAGCGCAAGAGCTTGGTCATTTTATTCCATCACCTTCTGATGATTCAAAATTCAGTGGAAAATGGGTTGTAAGAACTCCTAAGAGCATTCATCATAGGCTAGTGGATATGGCTAAAAGAGAAGGAGTGAGTTTAAATACTCTTACAGTTAGTTTATTGGCAGAAGGCTTAGGAAGCAAAGCAATCCACCATTCTTAAGCACAGAAGAACTATACTCAAAGCATTTCAAGTTACGGACAGGCGTTCAAGATGAAAGCGCTCTCGTTAATGCAGGTTTTAAGACTATTTTTTGCGATTTCCGCGCAAGAATAATCACATTGCCAAGAAGAATCAGCCCTACGCCTATAAAGATATGCATCTCCCACACAAAATCTTCTAAGAAAGTTGAAAGTACCAAAGCCACTACTGGCGTTAAGACATGTACATAAGCTGCGCGGGACGCTCCAATGCGTCCTAAAAGGGTCAGGTAACACCAAAAGGCAACGATAGTGCCGAAAACGGAGAGATACACAAGGGAACTGATATAGCCAAAAGACACATCAAATTGGAACACATTTCCCGAGAGGAAGATCATTAACAAAAGCCATAAAGCGCCATACCCCATGCCATAAGCATTACTTTCCATCACAGGAATGTTTCGTTTCTGGTTATAGGCTGAAACCATGTTTCCAAAGGACGCAAAAACAGCACACAAAAGGCTAAACATAATCCCCAAAATGCCTGAGTTTGACGGATCAAAGGACATAATAGAAGGCCAGAAAATGACAAGGATTCCCAAGAGCCCACTTAATGCTCCTAGGAAAACAGTCGTCGTTAGGCGTGTTCCAAAAAAAAGAGCACTATTCATAATATTAAAGACAAGAATCATAGAAAAGCCAACCGCATTTAAACCACTCGAGATATGACATGTAGCTTCATAGGCCGCCAAGTAATTCATAGAGAACTGAAAAAATCCTTGAAAAACAAACAACACATGATCCTTCCATGAGAATTTCATGTTGCTCTTTTTCGTAAAACACCATGCGAATAAGAGAATGGCAGCTAAAGCAAAGCGATAGAAAACAGAGATATCAATAGGTACCGTCCCCAACTGGCAGGCAATAGCATACCAGGTCGAGCCCCACACCAATACAGTGGTAAAATATAAAAAATATGTCATCAAAGCTACCTAATTAAAAACAACCCAAAGTAGTGGGTCATTTTTAAAAATAAATCAATAATTATTTCTTTAAATCTTTTCTTTAAAATGTAAATTTTTTACAATGCATTTCTTTATCGTTGAAGATACTTTTTAACTTCAGTACTATCGTCCTATACCCCGCGGCTTGACCGCGGGATATAGTCACTACCTGAATCTCCGACTAGGCGAGCATAACACCACCAAGGAACCACTATAAGGATTTTTACATCAAATAAGTATATTTATTTAATTTTTGTTTCTTTGAACTCAACGTGCTTGCGTACTTTTGGATCGTACTTGCGCATCACTAATTTTTCCGTGAGCTTACGCGGATTTTTTGTTTTTACATAAAAAAAGCCTGTCCCTGCAGTACTTTCCATCTTAATCGAAATCGTATTTTGCTTTGCCATAGCTATAAATCCATATTGAAAACTGTGGGAATAATACTTTTTTCCTGGGCTCTGTCAAGGACTAACAACCTTCTTTTGGTAAAACTTCAACGCGATCAAGAACGCCCCGAATTTTAATTGTTCCATCATCGATCACATATTGCTTGATAATACCGTTGGGTAAAAGCTCTTGGGTTGTCGTATATTCTGCTTCATACTGACCACCACCCTCTCCATAAACAGAAAACCGGACGGGCCAAAAGGGCTGCGCCGCAAATTGATGAGTCCCTTCTGCCGCTGGATTTCCGGCCATTACCTTTTTTTCCCCCACAAAGGCATCAATTTCCGAGGGGCCTTCCGTACTACTGCCATCAAAAACAACATGCGGATACATATGTTCCCCCTCCTCAGCAATTTTAAGCAATCCTTGCGTGTATTCCAGGGGAAATAGAGTCCCTTCAGGCAACTTCAATATTAGCTTATTCGGTTTTTGATAACTGACCTCAATCCCTTTTCCGCCTTTGGTAGCCTTACCTCGAATATCTTCTACAAGCTCATCATCCACTTTGCGAAAAGTATTAAACTTGAAAAAGCGACTATCCACGGATTCAAAGGTTACATTGCCCCACCGGATATGCTCCACCTCGTCTTCTCCTGAGTAACGCCAAATATCGGAAACCTGCTGAGAGGCCCATCCATCGCAGGTTTTGACGAGCTCAATCATCATGGTTCCACGCACATCGGTGACCGTACTTTTAATGGAAGGCAAACTTATCATAGAAATCGTGTAATAGGCTCGATGAGGTTGAAGCTCCCCAGCCCTACTTAAGGAGGCATTCGTCCAAACTCCGAGTAAAACTATAAAAAACAAGTGGTGACGGGACACCCTCTCCTCCAATGAGAACAATGAAACTTTCTTATATCATAATTAAGTTTGGTTAAAGAAAATATTAAAATAAACAATATTTTTTAAGAACCATTGACTCTAAGCTGCAGGAAGATTTTAATACTCTTTTGGAAAAAGGATAAGAAACATCATGTCAATCAAAATTGCATTTGAAGAACCAACCTCCGCAAACGTGCTTTGCCTAGGTGTTTATGAAGAAAACAAACTCCCCGAGCCCACCCAAAAATGGGACAAAACATTAAAGAGCCTTCTGAGTGAATCCCTTAAGAAGTCACGTTTTAAGGGAAAGCTCAATCAATCATTATCTGTGTTTTCTCCCGAAGGCACCCAATTTATCTTGGTAGGCCTTGGAAAAAGTTCAGAGCAAAATGAAATGCAATCTATAAAAATTGGGGGCTCTATTGCAGGGGCCCTCACTGCATCCCCTTCTGGCGAAGGAGCTGTTGAAATATACAATCTTAAAGGCTGTAAGGATGAGGAGCTGGTAGCCAATCTTGCCTATGGAGCTCTTCTTAAATCCTGGCGCTTTGAAAAATATTTCACCACAAAAACGCCTGATGAGCTCTACAACGTGAAGAAAATTACCTTTATGACGCCCGACCTTGCGGCCACAGAAAAGTGTTTTAAGCCACTTGCTGCCATTGCGGAAGGTGTTTTTTTTACGCGAACAGTGGTCTCTGAACCAGGCAATGTGATTATCCCTGAAACTCTTGCTAAAGCTGCAGAAACCCTTAAAAAAGACGGCGTTAAAATTGACGTTCTTAGTACAAAAGAGATGCAAAAATTAGGCATGGATGCCCTCCTTGGGGTTGCTCAAGGAAGCGTGCATGAGCCAAAATTCGTTGTGATGCAGTGGGAGGGCGGAGCTAAAAATGAAGCTCCCATCGCCTTTGTAGGTAAAGGAGTTACCTTCGATTCGGGCGGCATTTCTATTAAGCCTTCCGCCAACATGGAAGAAATGAAATACGATATGGCCGGTGCCGGCGTGGTGATCGGTCTCATGAAGGCTCTCGCCAGTCGGAAAGCTAAAGCCAATGTGGTGGGCGTTGTGGGGCTCGTTGAGAACATGCCTTCTGGTTCAGCTCAGCGCCCTGGAGATGTCGTTAAATCTATGTCAGGCCAAACCATTGAAGTGATCAATACGGATGCTGAGGGTCGTTTGGTGCTGGCCGATGCCCTTTGGTATACTCAAGAGCGTTTCAAGCCCAAATTCATGGTGGATCTTGCAACCCTCACGGGCGCTATGGTCATTTGCCTTGGCAGTGAACGAGCCGGTCTTTTTTCCTCCGACGAAAAACTCAGCAAAAATCTTCTGGCCGCTGGAGAAAAAGTGGGCGAGCTGTTGTGGGAATTTCCTATGGATGAAGCCTATGACAAAGATATCAACAGCGATATCGCTGATGTGAGGAATACATCCACCGGACGCGGTGGAGGCAGCATCACCGCCGCCAAGTTCCTCCAGCGCTTTACCAATAAATTTCCCTGGGCCCACCTTGATATTGCAGGTGTGGCATGGGCATCAAAAGACCTATCTTTCTGTGCCAAGGGAGCCACAGCCTTTGGTGTGCGTCTTTTGGATCGCCTGGTTGCAGATAATTATGAGAAATGAGCCTTGTTCTTAAAAAACGCAGCCACTTGTGGTGGGGAGAAAACCTTCTCCCCTGCACTTGGGGCCGCGGGGGTATTCGAGAAGATAAGAAAGAAGGGGATGGCGCAACGCCTATCGGTACCTTTCCTTTCCGCAAGGTTTTCTATCGCCCTGATCGCCTTGCCGCCCCAAAAACCTGTCTTCCTCTAAGTCCCCTCACCCCTCAGGATGGCTGGTGCGACGATGTGGCGGATTCAGCTTACAACACACACATTCAAAAACCTTATGAGGGGCGCCACGAAGATTTATGGCGCATCGATCATGTTTATGATATAATTCTTGTTGTGGGCCATAATGATGCCCCTGTTATTAAGGGTGAAGGAAGCGCTATTTTTGTGCATCTTCGCCGCCCAGAAAGCACCCCAACTGACGGATGTGTTGCATTAGACCTACCCGATCTGTTAAAGGTACTGGCAGAAGCGACACCTAAAAGCTGTCTTATTATTGAAAATTAAGGATACCCAATGATTCCAGAAACCTATCCTCGTAAATTGCCTCAAGCCATTCTTTTTGATTGGGATAACACCCTTGTGGATAGCTGGCGCGTTGCCTATGACAGCATCAACGTTGCACGCCGTTTTCTAGAGTTGCCTGAGATGACCGTGGATGAATTCTGGAGCAAGCCGCACCATTCCATGCGGGATGCGGCCAAGGATCTGTTTGGCAAACATTATGAGGAAGGCGAACGTATTTTCTACGAATCCGTTCTCCAGCTCCATTTACTTGAGCTTAAAATGCTTGAGGGTGCCGATACTCTTCTTGAAGCCCTGAAAAAGCGAGGCATTTATTTAGGGATTGTAAGCAATAAAGTTGGCCATCTTCTGCGCAAAGAAGTCAGTCACCTTGGCTGGGATGACCATTTTCATAAGGTCATTGGCGCACGGGATACCGCTGAAGATAAGCCTTCTGCCATCCCTGTTCACGCAGCCTTAAAAGACAGCTCCATTCAAGCCAGCCACAATGTTTGGTTTGTCGGTGATTCCATCGTGGACGTTCATTGTGCACGCGCCAGCGGCTGCGTCCCTGTGGTCGTGGGCACTACTGGTGAAGCTTCGCGGCAAAAGGATATTATCCTGGCAAACGACTGCACGGGCCTTGCGAAATTGATTGAAAATTTGTAAACTATCTCTAAATTTTGGCTAAATATGTAATTTATTTTGGATTGGTAACTAATTTTTAAGACACTCCTGATATTAATAAGATATAGAGCAAAAATGAAATTGAAAGCGCATAACCTTTCAATATTTAATTGAGATAAAATACAAATAAAAAAGGGGTAAGACCATGGCAGCAGCTGAGAAACCAAACAACTTACAGGATATCTTTTTAAATCAATTAAGAAAGACAAAAGCTCCTGTAACGCTTTTTCTCGTCAATGGCGTGAAACTGCAAGGGATCGTGACATGGTTTGACAGTTTTTCTGTTTTACTGAGGCGCGATAATCATTCCCAACTCGTATACAAACATGCTATTTCTACAGTCATGCCCGTTGATCCCATCAAACTTTATGATGAAGATGAAAACGCTGTCCCCAAAGAAACAAAAGACGAAGAGAATTAAAATTTGTGACTAAAAACAGTGATTGGGTTGCCCCGGGGCGCAAGCCCTCTGGGGCTGTTTTCATTATTTGCCCATATATCGTTCAAGGCGCCCACCGCGTCATTGACCCTGAAGCCCGCCTTGAGGAAGCCAAAGGCCTCGCCGAAGCTATTCAGCTGGACATCAAGGGTACTGAGTTTTTCAAACAGCACACCATCCGGCCCGCAACCTATATCAGTAAAGGCCATGTGGAAGACCTTCAAGGCCCCCTGAAAGCCCTCGACGTCAACCTTGTCTTCATTGATGCCCCTATTTCTCCCGTCCAGCAACGCAATCTTGAAAAAGCCTGGGACTGCAAAGTCATTGATAGAACGGGTTTGATTCTTGAAATCTTTGGCGCCCGGGCCCGTACGGCCGAAGGCCGCCTGCAAGTGGAGCTTGCTGCACTGACCTATCAGCGCAGCCGTCTCGTCCGGTCCTGGAGCCATTTGGAGCGCCAGCGCGGGGGTTTGAGCTTTGTGGGCGGCCCTGGTGAAACCCAGCTTGAGCTTGACCGCCGCATGATTGATGAGCGCATCATTCGCATTAAAAAAGAGCTTCACAAAGTTCAGCAAACTCGCAGCCTCCACCGTAAAGCCCGCAAACGCGTCCCCTACCCTGTCGTGGCATTAGTGGGCTATACAAATGCGGGGAAATCCACCCTCTTTAACCGCCTCACCCGCGCCGGCGTCATGGCAGAAAATCTTCTTTTTGCAACCCTTGACCCCACCATGCGGCGAGTGACCCTACCCTCAAGGCGCGAGATCATCCTCTCCGATACGGTGGGATTTATTTCCGACCTCCCCACCCTTCTCGTGGCTGCCTTCCGGGCGACCCTTGAGGAAGTCATGGAAGCCGACCTTATCCTCCACGTTCGCGACATCTCCCATCCGGAAAGTGAAGCTCAAAAGAAAGATGTCCTGACGGTGATTGAGGAATTAGGACTTGAGAAAGCCTATGAGGAACATGGCATTGAGGTGTTAAATAAAGCTGATCTTTTAACGCACCAACAACTAAAATTTTTCAACGCCCAAGCCATGCGGGCGGTTAACCCAGCTCAATGTTTAGTCTCAGCTCTTGATGGGTCAGGGATTGAAGCTCTTTTAGAGAAAATTGATGTCTTTTTGGCAAGAAAAGATAAACCCTACACCTTTTCCTTGCCCCTTTCCGAGGGTAAAAAAATCGCCTGGCTTTACGCCCATGGGGAAGTTGTCTCCCGCAAAGATGATGAAGATAAGACTCACCTCACAGTCAAACTCTCTTCAGAAAATAAGGAGAGGTTTGACCGGGTGTGAGAGGCGTCTTCAACTATGGTGTAGAAAGGATCCTGAGATCGCCCTAAAGGGCTCCTCAGGATGACAATTGTTTGTATTTTAATAATAAACCGTGTCATCCGGAGACCTTGAGCGCAGCGAGAGGGACCCAGTATCTCCTTGGACATATAAAAAAGCCAGATGGGCTTGACTTGTCCACCTGGCTCTTAAGTAGAAAGGAGGGTTTAGGTTAAAGTTCCTGACCTGGAATTTCTACTCTTGACCTGGGATTTCTACAAGAATTACCTCTCCCAAATTTCTCTGAACACTGAACAAAATTTTTTCATTAGCTTTATCCTGTAAAAACCTTATTTGGACAGAAGGCTCTTCATTTAATAAAATTGATGTTTCTATCTCTTTTATAAGTTGGCTCATCCTTGCTTCAATAAGCTGGCTGAACGCAATAGCCGTAGCATCTTTTTTTTGCGCTTTACCCTTCTTAGTAAGATAAAATTTTGCCCATTTTACTCCATTGTTAAGCTGAGCAATATCTATTTCAGGTTTTTGTTCATATAATTTACGTATAGTATCATTTCTTGCAGCCTCACTAAAGCTTCTCCACTCAATCAAAGTACAAAGCAAAGACACTTTTGCTACTTTATGATTCTCCCTTTGAGCTATGGTAATCCCACTTGAAGTAAAGAAAGCTACCGTATTATCATTCTTAAAGAAAGAAGAAGAACTTGGAGAAGATGTATGCAATTGTTCAGTCTCTTCCAGCACTAGCGAAGAGAAGGTTGGTAAAGGAGTATGGCTTGAAGAAGGTATACTTGATTGTTCAGCTCTTTCTCCTTCCCCTAGCCCATGCACTGAGGAAACAGTTGGTTGCAAAGATGGTAAAGGAGTAGCATAAGAAGAAGGTATGGTTAACCTTGATAGTTCTTCACCTCTTCCTTCCTCAACTGGCTTGCTGGCTGTGGGAACAGTTGGTTGCGAAGAAGCAGGTTGAATTAGAGCTATCCCCGGAACTTTTCCCTCTTTTACCCATTGTGCATACAAGGCTAATTCACCTTCTGACAGAATTCTTTCCTCTTTTACCCATTGTGCATACAAGGCTGATTCAGCTTCTGACATGTCAGTAGCTGTAGGTTTAGAAGAAGTGATTGGATCAACATCGTCAAAAGTACCCTCAAACGAAGGTATGTCTGGACTTGGATTTGGCTTCGTAGATGGTATAGCGCCTCTACCTGCACCTTGTCCTACTGACGTAGGTGGTTGAGCCGGCACACTGCCCCTACTTGCACCTCGTCCTGCTGACATAGGTTGTTGAGTCAGCACAGCACCTCTACCTGCACCTCGGCCTGCCGGCGGAGATGACTTAGGTTGTAGCCCTTTAGAACGACCATCGTCAACAGGCTCGTCCGGTTTTCCAAAGAGATTTCCTGCATAACAACAGGAAAGATTCGCTGTTCCCGCTAAAAAGCATGTTAACACCGTAAAAACACTTACTTTTTTCATAATATAACTCCTTTAATTTTAAACTCGGGAAGTCTTCTTAAACTTCCCCTTATTACGCATATTATTCCTATGCGATCTCTTAATAACAACCTAACAAATATACTCTTTTTTTAGCACATACATATTTAACTTGTAAGTTAATTTTCTTTAATCAACACAGATACTTCTCATAATATTTTATGGGATGGAGCATTTTCCCTTTTACACTTCATTTTATACCTTACATTTCCTTTTCCTAGTTGAATAGGCCGCTGAAAAGTTGTTTTAGTCCCTTCCATCCACCAGGTGGGTTTGATGATGCCGTCGAAGGCTGGCTTGTATCTCCCCTAGATAACTCATTAAGTTTCGATGTCGAAACTCGTAGGGGTGAAGCTGATGGACGAGTATATCCCTTTCTCAATCCACCAAATTGAGATGTTGAAGGTGACTCAGATGGTGGAGGACTGCTTGTCAGAGTGGTAAACTCACCAGCAGGCGACTGAGGTGGTGGAGGACTGCTTGTCAGAGCGTTAAATCCATCAGCAGGCGAATGAGGTGGTGGTGGACTGCTTGTCAGAGAGTTAAACTCTCCAGCAGGCGACAGAGGTGGTGGCGGACTGCTTGTCAGAGAGTTAAACTCTCCACCCCCCAATGTCGAAGATTGGCCTGGCTCTCCCATAGGTAATTCTTGAGATTGACTTGACGACGATGTCGAAGGTTGATCTGATGGAAGAGTAGCTGGAAGATCAATTATTGTGGATTTCTTTTTAGCATTTGAAGTAACCCCTTCAATCGTAACATATGAAGTCAGAAAAGTTCCTTGGAGAAGGTCTTGTATAGATTCCCCGTTTTCCGGCAGAAGATGTTTTAAATCAACAATATTTTTCTGTTTACCATCCCTATCTAAGTTGGATTTTAACTCATTTTCGATTTCTTTAAAAACTTTTAAGAGACGACTTTGTTCTGCTTTATTCTTTTTAAGTTCATCCCAAGAAAAATAAAAATATTTATTTGTTTCATTTGTATCTTTTCTCTCTAATTTTTCTCGATCTTTATCAGAAGCTCTTTTTTCCGTAAAAATAATTCGTCGATCAAGGCCTGGTTTTGTTTCTTCAGAAATAGTGCCTCCAGGAGAGATGTCTAAGACAGAAGGCTTTTTGGGTTTATTAATTTTTTTTCTGAAAACATCTTCGGCATCAGGTAAATCATTATCCACTGGTAAGGACGATGGAGCGGGTGATGGTTGTGAACCGTTTTCCTTGCCAGATAAATTAAAAGGTATTACAGCATAGTTTTTAGGTTCCTTTGCTGTAGGAAGCCATTCAGATGATTTACCTATTGGTGTCACAGCCGCAGATAATTTCTCTTCGTCCTTAATGGGAGAGGAGAATAAGCCAATGGTAGAAGAACCATCTTCATCATCACTCCCGGAGAGTGGGTCACCGATAGAACCAGCACCTTCATCATCTCTGTTGGATTTTAATGGTGACGCTGGCGGTGTAACTGAAGTTAATGTTGGAGTTGATCGTAGAGCAGGCTGAGTCGTGTCAGCTGATGCTGGAATTAATTCTTCATGAGAAGAATCAACTGATGCTGGAGTCTCTAAATCTGAAGTTCCTGACGTTGATGGTTGTATAGAAACTTGTCTATCCCCATCATCGTGAGGACTGGTAGGCTCCGGTGAAGAAGCAACTCCGCCTTCCCCAACTCCGTCATTGCGAGGACTCGCAGAGTCCGCGGCAATCTCTTGAACAGCTGGAACAGGAGTAGGAGTGGATTGCTTCGCTCCACTCACAATGACGCTTGCGGGTGAGGAAACAATTGGTTCAACCGATGGTTGAGGAGTTCCAACAACTACTGATGAAAGAGTTGACACTGGAACCGCTGGAATTTCTGAAACTGCTGGTGACGTCGACTCTGATACTAGTTGAGAAGCATCAGTGAGCACTGACATTGGTGAGACTGCTGGAGATGTTGGTGGTGTAACTGAACCTGAAGCAAAAATGTTACCTATCTCAACGACATCATCCGATGTAGTTGCTTTCGCAGCGGCCCGTTTTTGCTTCTTCCGTTGGCCTGCTTGTTTCTGTTGCTCAATCTGTTGACGCTTTTGCTCTGCAGCTTCTTCTTGACGTTGACGTTCTGCTTCTGCTGCTGCTTCTGCGGCTTGACGCTCTGCTTCGAGCCTTGCAGCCTCTTCTGCTGCCTTACGCTCTTCCTCTGCTTTGCGAGCTTCTTCTCTCTCACGAGCCTCTTGTTCCGCCTTAGCTTCAGCCTCTGCCTTTGCTTTAGCTTCAGCTTCTGCTTTCAAACGAGCTTCTTCTCTCTCACGAGCCTCTTGTTCCGCCTTAGCTTCGGCTTCTGCCTTTGCCTTAGCTTCAGCTTCTGCTTTCAAACGAGCTTCTTCTCTCTCACGAGCCTCTTGTTCCGCCTTAGCTTCAGCCTCTGCTTTTGCCTTAGCTTTAGCTTCAGCTTCTGCTTCTTCTTGGCGCTTACGTTCTTTCTCAGCCTTACGTTCAGCTTTCTCACGAGCCGCTAATGCCTCTGCTGCCTGGCGAGCAGCTTCTTCATCTGCTAGGCGCTTTGCTTCTGCTGCTTGGCGGGCAGCTTCCTCATCCGCTAGACGCT
>JAKFXB010000147.1 GCA_021731585.1 Alphaproteobacteria bacterium | reverse complement strand
GTCTATCATTCATTTTTTTAAAAAAATTAAATAAACTTTCCCTTAAACAAGTTATGTAACTTTTATTCATTTTAAATTTTCTTTCACCTTATAAAAAATGAGCTGTCGGGTCTCTTTTATTTTTTTTATTTCTATAATTTGGGCTTTTCTTGATAAGATTTGTTTGAAATTTTCAAAGGAGTAATCAGGGAATATATCTTCTCTTAGTAATAACATTTTATGCACCATAGGATCTTCTTTAGATATGAATTCAATAATTCCCTGATTAGCTAAAGAGAGAATCCAGTTGATATAGTTTTCCAATGAAATATTTTTGCCTATTACCATGTGATGTATAAAGGCTAAACAAACAATAAAATCAGCATTTTTTCTCTGAAAAAGAGTTTTGCGTTCCTCATTAGCCCACCCCAGTGCGGGACTAGGGTTTGTCATATCCATAATAAGTGGAAGAAAAGGAATGTTTTTTTCTTCAGAACGCTGCGCGCATAAATCTATAGCCTTGTGATCAAAATCAAATCCTATCACTGAACCTGCTCCTGCTTCAATCGCTAATAGAGAATATTTTCCTGCATTGCATCCGATGTCCCATACACAGTGCGGCTTTTCAGCAGCAATAATACGAGAAATAAAAATCATTTTTATTCCTTCTTCAGCTAAATCATAGGAGTGTGATTTTTCATAAGTACCCCAGATTGTATACTCTGATGTGGGGGGATAAATTTTCTCAATCCAATCTCTCATATAAACAAGCAGTCTTTGGTAAGAAGCGATTGAAAAGTAATTTTTCTTTAAATTTATAGCCTTTTTTTCTAAGTGACCCACACTTTGTAATTTTAGGGGGAGGAAGACATGGAGAAAAATAGAAGGAGAACATTTCTGATAAAATGGAAGTATTTTATAGATAACATCAGAAGAAATTCCCTCAAAATATCCTTTATAAATGGAATTAAAAGGAATTCTACATTTAGAATATAATAATAAAGGATTTAAAAATTGCTCACAAAACTGACGGTAAGCAGCCCAAAACTCCCCATCTTTATATGGGCGAATAGAGAGCGAATCAATATGAATAGGCTCTATCCCAATAAATTGAATATTATACGCTGTTGCATCCGAAAGGGTTAGTTTTGCATCAAGTAGAGCTAAATGCAGCTCGAGATGATGCAAAGCTGCTTTTTTTAGGAGATGAAAGGGCCATTCATAGGGATAAGAAATAAAATTAATTCTGGGATGTTCTATGATTTTGAAAATTTTTGAATCTTTATTAAGAAAAGAAATTCCTTCCTTATTTATTTCTTTTTCTGAAATAATTTTTTTTCTTTCTATGAGACTTTGAAATATAGGATTCTCTCGCGAAAGTAAGTAGTCGTCTTTTCCTAAATAAGTAATAGCTCTTAAAACTCTATCTCCTTGGTAAAATACAAAATTTTTTGGATCGCGAAAAGAACCCTTTTCTAGATAAAATTCTGAAGACTCTGCGGAGGAAGAAAGAGATTCTACATTGTGCATCACCTATGTCCTCAATTTTTTTTATTTTTTACAAAAAACCTCTTTACAAAGAATACTTTTGAGAAAAAGAGTCCTATCCTTTTTATGAATGTAATAAAGAATATAAACCCCATTGCAATAATTTGAGCAAGAACCGTCCCTGTACCTGGGTCAAGATATGCATGCGCTGGATCACAAAATAAAACAAAGTAAAAAAGCATATAATTCATTTTTTCATCCTTTAAATATTCTGCAGAGTAAAACTCTTCTTTTTAAAAATCAACAAAAAACTTTTGAGTTTTTTTCCAGTTTTCTTGTTTCACGCAATGATGGGCCGTAAAACAAGATTTGAGACGCTTATTTCATTTTTGTTTCACAAAAATCTAGAAAAACAAGGGCTTCCATAGGTTTTGTTTCACTCCTTAGCAGAGATGAAACAGTGAAACAAAAAAATACCATGATAAGGCTGCGTATGATCTGTTTTCTATATTGTCGTCATCTGCATCATGGAGGAGAATGATGGCTCCGGGATGAAGCTGCTCCATAATACGTTGAGTCACGATATAAGGAAATGGTTTCTCCCAATCTTTAGCAATCACATCAAATATAAATAGGGGGTCTATCCATCCTTTTAAGAATCCACGGAAGGATAAGAAGTTATTGCGTGGATGAGAAGATTAAGCGAAGCGACCATAAAAAACTTAGACTTCATTCACCTTCAGAGTCATAACCATCATAAAATTGCTCAAAAAGACCTATGGGGCGAGTGATGGGAATTGAACCCACGGCCTCCAGTGCCACAAACTGGCGCTCTAACCAACTGAGCTACACCCGCCATAAAAAGGATAAAGCTCATCTAGTCAAAATTTAAGCCATTCGTCAAGATGTGGTTTCTTTTCAAATTAACTATTTTCCGCTGGAAATTCGCGAAAGATAGTCTTAAAGTACGGTCGAGATAAAAGGATGAGATAGAAAACCATGCTAACAGTTTTACTTGTAGTGCACTTATTGATCACAATCGCCCTGATCGGCGTGATTTTAATTCAACGTA
Organism: Alphaproteobacteria bacterium; assembly: GCA_021731585.1. Taxonomy (GTDB): domain Bacteria; phylum Pseudomonadota; class Alphaproteobacteria; order UBA9655; family UBA9655; genus UBA9655. Next base: position 18,326 of record JAKFXB010000147.1, on the reverse strand, counting down.
GCGAAGGTGGAATGGGCCTTGGGGGCGGAACCATGGGCGGGATGATGACAACCCGTGGATCGGCTAACCTCTTAACCCATGTCACAGCCATCTTAGCTGTTTGTTTTTTGATTACCAGCTTGGGACTTGCTATTTTAGCAAGCCATAAAAGCCGACCTTCTTCGATTTTGGATGCAGCCCCTCAAGGGGGGCCATCCCTTCCGCAACCTAAAACAGATTAATTTTTTGACGAATTGTCTGCTTCAGGTCAACTGAAACCGCATACCCGAGAGGAAAATGTGGCACGTTTTATTTTTGTAACTGGTGGTGTGGTCTCCTCCTTAGGAAAAGGGATAGCATCGGCATCCCTTGGAGCCCTTCTGCAAGCCAGAGGCTACAAGGTTTTAATCCGTAAATTAGAACCCTACCTGAATGTTGACCCAGGGACCATGAATCCCTTACAGCATGGGGAAGTCTTTGTCACAGATGATGGCGCGGAGACGGACCTTGATTTAGGCCACTATGAACGGTTTACAGGCGTGAACGCAACACGCTTTGATGCGGTTTCAACGGGCCGTATTTACTCTGATGTCATTGCCAATGAAAGACGTGGCGACTATTTAGGCGCCACCGTTCAAATCATCCCTCATATTACCGATGCTATTAAAGCCGCTATCTTAAAAAATAGCGAGCAAGCCGATTTTGTCATTTGTGAAATTGGGGGCACCGTGGGCGACATCGAAGGTCTGCCTTTCCTTGAAGCTATTCGTCAGCTACGCAATGATGTGGGCTATCGCAATTCACTTTTTATTCATTTGACCCTTGTCCCCTACATTCCAACGGCAGGAGAACTCAAAACCAAGCCCACTCAACATTCAGTTCAAAAACTTCAAAGTCAAGGTATTCAGCCCGATATCCTTCTGTGTCGCAGCGACCGCCCTATTGGGGTGGAAGAAAGGCGCAAGCTTGCTCTTTTCTGCAACCTAAAACCTGAATGCGTGATTGAAGCTTTAGATGTTCCCTCCATCTACCAAGTGCCTATCAGCTATCACCACCAAGGCCTAGATAAAGAAGTTTGCAAGCATTTCTCTCTTGAAGACAAAACTTCTCCGGATCTGACGATTTGGGAGCAAATTGTTGATACTCTTAATCGCCCCGAAGGGGACGTCACCATTGGCGTTGTTGGCAAATATACCTGCCTTGTGGATGCTTACAAATCCCTTCATCAAGCCCTTATCCATGGGGGAATTGCTAATAAGGTTCATGTAAACATTGAATGGATTGACGCAGAAGAATTAGAAACTGGGAGCAAAATCCATCTTATGGAACGCTTTTCATCCCTTCACGGAATCCTTATTCCTGGCGGTTTTGGCACGCGCGGAACCACAGGCATGAAGCTGGCTATTGAATACGCCCGCGAGCATAAAATCCCCCTCTTTGGCATATGTTTAGGAATGCAGCTTTCCGTTATCGAAGCCCTTCAAAATATTGGGGGTCACAAGGAAGCGAATTCAACAGAATTTGAGCCAACCTCCATGCCTGTCGTGGGTCTCATGACCGAATGGGCCAAGGGTGACGTGGTTCAAAAGTACTTCCCCGGCGGCGACCTTGGTGGCACCATGCGTCTTGGCGCTTATGAATGTCGCTTGACTCCAGACTCTAAATCCCATGATATTTATCATAGTCCCCATATCTCTGAGCGCCACCGCCATCGCTATGAAGTTAATACCACCTATCTCAAAGCGCTTGAAGAGTGTGGTCTTTATGTGATGGGAAAAACAGAAGATGGCTTTTTGCCAGAAGTCGTTGAGCGTAAGGATCATCCCTGGTTTATTGGCGTTCAATTCCACCCTGAGTTAAAATCACGCCCTTTCAAACCTCATCCTTTATTTACCTCATTTATTGAAGCAGCCCTCAATCAAAATCGTCTTGTTTAATAGGAGCATATATGACCCACCACGTTAAAGTCGGTAATCTTACCATCGGAAACGATCTCCCCTTAACTCTCCTTGCAGGGCCTTGCGTTATGGAAAGTCGTAACCATGCTTTTGAAATGTCCCATGCTTTGGTGGAAATGACACAAAAGCTTGGAATGGGGCTAATTTATAAAACCTCTTTTGATAAAGCCAACCGCACTAGCTTGAACGGTGCAAGAGGAGTGGGTCTTAAGGAAGCACTTCCCGTCTTTGCAGAAATCCGCGAAAAGTGGGGATGTCCAATCGTCACCGATGTTCACGATGCTCTTCAATGTGCTCCCGTGGCCGAAGTCGTCGACGTTCTTCAAATCCCCGCTTTCTTGTGCCGTCAAACAGACCTTCTACTTGCTGCCGGTAATACAGGTAAAACCTTAAACGTGAAAAAGGGCCAATTTCTTGCCCCTTGGGACATGAAGAATGTGGTAAAGAAAATTGAGGAAACCGGTAATAAAAACATTATGTTGTGTGAGCGCGGGGCTTCCTTTGGTTACAACACCCTTGTCTCCGACATGCGGGCCCTTCCCGTCATGGCAGAGCTTGGCTATCCCGTTGTTTTTGATGCGACCCATTCTGTTCAACAACCCGGTGGTCAAGGGGCTTCAACGGGAGGACAGAGAGAATTTGTGCCATTTCTTGCCCGCGCTGCTATTTCTATTGGCGTTGCTGCCGTTTTCATTGAAACTCATCAAGATCCGGATAAAGCGCCCAGTGATGGCCCCAATATGGTTAAATTAAAAGACATGCCTGCTCTTCTTGAAATGCTCATGGCTTTTGATCGTTTATCAAAATCTAATCCCCTTTCTCTAGCCGCTTAAGCGAGGACTTTATGAGTATCATCATCGACATTCTAGGACGTGAAATTCTTGACTCCCGGGGTAACCCCACCGTTGAGGTTGAAGTTGAACTTGAAAGTGGTGTCCGCGGACGGGCTTCCGTTCCTTCAGGTGCATCTACTGGCAAACATGAAGCCGTTGAAAAACGCGATGGTGACAAAGAAAGGTATAATGGCAAAGGTGTCCTAAATGCTCTAGAAACGGTCAATGATGACCTTTATGATGCCCTATGCGGCATGAATGCCCAAGAGCAAATGCTTATTGACCAAGCCCTCATTAACCTGGATGGCACAGAAAATAAAGAAAGATTTGGGGCTAACGCCCTTCTCGGCACAAGCCTTGCTATTGCACGGGCGGCAGCAGAAGAGCAAGGTCAACCCCTCTATCGTTATATTGGAGGCCTTTATGCCCATGTTCTTCCTATTCCGTTGATGAATATCATTAATGGGGGGGCCCATGGCGACAATCCCATTGATTTTCAAGAGTTTATGATTGCCCCCGTAGGAGCCCCTTCCTTTAAGGAAGCGCTTCGGTGGGGATCTGAAGTCTTTCATGCCTTGAAGAAAAACCTCTCTGAGGCTGGCTATAATACAAACGTGGGCGATGAAGGTGGCTTTGCCCCTGCCCTGCCCTCAACCCGAGCTGCCCTGGATTTCATCATGAAGTCCATTGAAACGGCCGGTTACAAACCCGGCGAAGATATCGTTTTGGCTTTGGATGTGGCGGCCACTGAATTTTACCGGGTGGGGCGCTATCATCTGGCGGGAGAAAACAAAATCCTAGAATCTGCTGAATTGGTGGCTTTCTATGAAGAACTTGTCAAAGCCTACCCCATTCATTCCATTGAAGATGGTATGGCAGAGGACGACTGGCATGGGTGGAAGGCTTTAACCAATGCCCTAGGGGAGTCAACCCAGCTGGTAGGCGATGATCTTTTCGTCACGAACCCTTTGCGTCTAGCAGAAGGCATTGAAAAAGGCGTTGCTAATAGTATTCTCATTAAGCTGAATCAAATTGGAACCCTTACGGAAACAATCCAAACCGTCGATCTGGCCCATAGATCTGGCTATACAACCGTCATGTCCCACCGCTCTGGCGAGACGGAAGACGCCTTTATTGCCGACCTTTCAGTGGCCTTAAATTGTGGACAAATCAAAACCGGCTCTCTCTCCCGTTCTGACCGGATGGCAAAGTATAATCAATTGCTGCGCATTGAGGAAGAACTAGGGCCACAAGCAGTTTTTGGGCTTTAGTCAAAAAACTGTATAATATCAGAATCAAAAACACAAACTGTACAGATCTAACAATTTTGGTGAGAGAATATTATCTCCGTCATTGCAAACTTTCAGAGACTCGGGGTAAAGGTGGGAGCCCTAAGCTCTCTTTTTCGCCGCCTCATAAACAAGACTCTCTCTCCTAATGCCTACGGCTATAATAAACACCTCAATTTCCTTTTTATTTATCCGGTAAACAATACGAGTATTACCGACGCGTATACGCCTGCACCCCGCCAGATCGCCACTAAGGGGCTTCCCTATTTTATCCGGCTCTCCATTGACTATCCTCTCATCAATGACTTTAAGAATGCGCCGAGCTTCCGCATAACCGAGGATTTCTAAATCTGCTTCCGTTTCTTGATGATAAGTAACTTTCCACATTTTTAGTGAGGGCGATATTCAAATTTTTTAACCATATTCTCATGTGAAATGGATTTTGACTTATCAAAATTTTGAAGCCTTTTACGAGCGACACTTTCAATTCTAAGATCTTCTAACTCATCCAAAAGAGCCTCATAGGATTGGATATTAAGAAGGACTGCTGCAGGTGAATTATTTTTCATAATTACATAATGATCTTGTTTTCCAGAAACAAGTTTATCTATTATATTTTTTGTTGATCTGATCATATTTGTAATAGAAATAGCTTCATCCGATCGTTCAATTAATGCTGTCATTTGCATATCTCCATACAGACAATTATCATATTATAATATGTTTATTATTGCTTTTTGTAAAGCTTTTTTTATTTATACATAGGGATGCCATCCAGAGACCTCTTGCGCCTCAAAAGTAGTGAGAAGGTTTTATTAAAGCCTCATTGGGGGTTAAAAATGAATCACCCGACCAAACGCATCCAAGACGGACTCATGCATGGCCTCTGACAGGGTGGGATGGGGGAAGATGGTCTCCATAATTTCTTGCTCGGTTGCTTCTAAGGTTTTGGCCAAACAAAATCCTTGAATCATCTCAGTCACTTCCGCACCAATCATATGGGCGCCTAAAAGCTCGCCAGTCTTGCCATCAAAAATAGTTTTAATCATACCTTCGGGCTCTCCCATGGCAATCGCTTTTCCATTTGCCAACAAGGGAAAACGTCCCACTTTAAGCTCATATTTGCCAGCTGCTTTGGCCGCTTCTTCCGTAAGTCCCACACTTGCAATTTGAGGATAGCTGTAGGTACAGCCAGGAATATTTGTAGTTTTCATAGGGTGAGCCGTCTTAAGGCCTTTGATCTTCTCCACACACAGCACCCCTTCATGGCTCGCTTTATGGGCAAGCCAAGGTGGGCCGGCCACATCACCAATGGCGTAAATACCAGGTTCGGCCGTTGCGCACCATTCATTGGTCACAATGTGGCTCTTTTCAACCTTAACCTTGGTCTTTTCAAGACCTAGGTCTTCCGTATTACCAACGATCCCCACAGCTAAAATCACCCGGTCTACCTTCAATTCTTGCGTTTTCCCTTGAATGTCAAGAGTGGCGGCGACGGAATCTTTGCCTTTCTTCAGCTCTTTCATCGTAGCATTCGTGTGAATTTTAATGCCTTGCTTTTCAAAGGATTTACGGGCCGCATCAGAGATATCTTTGTCCTCAACTGGCAGGATGCGGTCGAGAACTTCCACAACCGTAACCTCTGCTCCCATCAAACGATAAAAGCTTGCAAACTCAATACCAATAGCGCCAGATCCCACTACCAGCAAGGATTTGGGCAGAGCTTCAGGGGTCATAGCCTCCTTATAGGTCCATACCAACTTCCCATCCGCCTCAAGTCCTGGCAAGGCGCGGGCGCGGGCGCCAGTCGCTAAAATAACGTGTGGGGCTTTAATTGAGGTCTTCCCGTCAACCATAAGTTCAATTTCAGCGCCCTTACGCCCTGCAATTTTAGCCGTGCCTTCAATGACCGTTACCTTATTTTTCTTCATAAGGTGGCGCACACCATTTGCTAGTTGTTCGGCCACCGCACGGGATCGCTGGATTATTTTTTTAAAATCAAAGGAGACCTTTTCTGCTTTAAAACCAAACTCCTCTAAGTGATGGAGAAGATGATTAATTTCACTAGAACGCAGCAAAGCTTTGGTAGGGATACAGCCCCAATTGAGGCAAATTCCGCCCATATGGGCTTTTTCAATAACAGCTGTTTTTAAGCCCAGCTGACTTGCACGAATAGCAGCAACATAGCCTCCGGGGCCTCCTCCAACAACGACAACATCATACTCGGCCATTTTCATTCTCCAATTTAATTGTTTGTAATATCCGATAGCATATGTATAAAGGAATCTCTATGGTAAATTGCTTTTCATTTAGGAAATATACTTTATACTACAGCCATGACAATGACCAAGCCCCATCTTTTACTCGTTGATGACGACGAACGTCTCAGGGAACTTTTATTCAAGTTTCTTGTGGATAAGGGATTCTTTGTCTCCACGGCCCGTGATGCAGCCCACGCACGCGCCTTGATGGACACTTTTATTTTTGATTTAATGATTCTTGATGTGATGATGCCTGATGAAGATGGTCTTTCCCTTACCGATTCCATTCGCAGTGGCCCCACACGCATGAAGGATATCCCTATTCTTTTGCTCACGGCCATGGGGGAGACAGAGGATCGCATCACGGGCCTTGGAAAAGGCGCCGACGATTACCTTTGCAAACCCTTTGATCCGCGCGAACTTCTCTTAAGGCTTCAAGCCATCTTAAAACGGAGTCAGGGCAGCAATGAAGCGTCTATACTCTCTCTTGGCAAAGTTTCCTTTGATATAAAGCTCAATCGTTTGGAGAAGGAAGGAACGTCTATCCCTCTCACCACCGTTGAAAGTAGCCTTTTAAAAATCTTTGCGCGCCATCGCGGAAAGCCCCTGTCTCGAGAAGATTTAGCCAGCGAGTATGGTGGAGACATGAATCCGCGGACTATCGACGTTCAAATTAATCGTTTAAGAAAAAAGATTGAAGATGATTTAAAAATACCACGCTATCTTCAAACCGTAAGAGGAAAAGGGTATATCCTTTTACCGGATGCATGAAATACTTTATTAAACATCCTTTCAAAGCTTTAAAAGCCTACCTTCCCAAAAGTATGTTTGGACGCACTCTTATGATTTTAATGGCCCCCCTCGTTCTTGTGGGGACCCTTTCCGCCTATATCTTTTTTGATAACCATTGGGATCATATCACGAATGCTCTTGCCAATACACTCGCCGGAGAAGTTGCAACCCTAACCGCCCTTCACAATGCCTCTCCAAAAAATCAACATTTCTATAATTCCTTAGCTGGCGTTAATTTCAAGACACGCACAAACTTTATCCCAAAAGGACATCTAGATCCAACCCTCCTTGGAAAAAGTGCTGATCCCTTTTTAACGACAGCTTTACAAAAGAAAATCTTTGCCCCCTATACCCTTGAAATAACCAAGGGAAACCTTATTATTAAGGTAGAGGTTAAGGATGGCCTCTTAGAGTTTGTTATCCCACGCAAACGTTTTTTAAGTAAAACCTTTTATTTGTTTATCATGTGGGTTGCTCTTACCTCTGCGTTTTTTCTATTGATTGCCTCAATTTTTATGCACAATCAAGTTAAACCCTTACGTCGCCTTGCGATTGCCGCCGATCGATTTGGCAAGGGGCGTTCCTTTCCTGATTTTAAGCCGGAAGGTGCCACTGAAATCCGCAAAGTAACAAGAGCTTTTTTGGACATGAAAGCCCGTTTAAATCGCCAGCTCACCCAACGTCTGGATATGCTTTCCGGCGTTTCCCATGATTTAAGAACGCCCCTTACCCGCATGCAACTTCAATTAGCCATGATGCCTCCTTCCGCTGAAGTCACTGGTCTTCAAAAGGATATCGACGAGATGAGCCAAATGTTGGAAGGTTATCTGACTTTTGCGCGCGGGGAAGGCCTTGAAGAAACAAGCGAAACACCCATGAATTCCCTTCTTTTAGATGCGATTGAGGGACGAGCTCAACTCACAGCATCCATTCATTATAATCCCGTTCCTCTTCCTTCTCTCCATATTAAACCCCAAGCCTTAAAAAGGTGTCTAACAAACCTGATCAACAATGCGACTCGCTATGGCAAAGAAGTGTGGGTTAACGTCCAAACAAATACGAATTCTCTTATCATTTCCGTTGAGGATAACGGTCCAGGCATTCCCGAAGAAAAAATGCAAGAAGTGTTTAAACCCTTCTTTCGCCTGGATCGCTCACGAAACACCAATACGGGAGGGGTGGGTCTAGGCCTCACCATTGCCAGAGATATCGCCCAAAGCCATGGAGGAGATATCCAACTCAGCTCCTCCAAAAATCATGGGGGGCTGGGCGCTGCTCTTATTTTGCCTTTATAAAGTGACTTCTCATAAAAATTATATTCAGCCAAATCTCTATTGCCATTTTAGATTTGGCTGGGTATAGTTAAATTATAATCAGCCAAATGTGATAAAATGCAAGAGTTAATTGCGCGCAAAAAAGAAATAGACTCGTTAGAAAAGTGTTATAAGTCAAATGGTTCTGACTTTATTGCCATTTACGGCAGACGTCGCGTGGGAAAAACATTTCTGGTACGTTCGTTATTTGGATCTAAGAAAAACTATTTCGAGATCACTGGATTAAAAGATGGAAAATTGAGTGATCAACTACAAAATTTTACCGAAGCTCTCTCTTCCAAGTTCTCAAAAGGATTAGAATTTGTACTCCTAAAGAATTGGCGTGATGCTTTTAAATTGTTGACTCTTGAGCTTGAAAAAATACCTAAGTCAGAAAAGATCATCCTATTTTTTGATGAGTTGCCTTGGCTTGCTTCAAAAAAATCACAATTTATCACTCAACTTGATCATATATGGAATACTAAGTGGAGCTTGATGCCTAATATCATGCTTATCGTTTGTGGCTCGGCAGCTTCATGGATGATGGAACATTTGCTCAATGCCAAAGGTGGACTTCATAATAGATTGACCAAAACCATATTATTAGAACCCTTTACTTTACAAGAAACAGAAGAATTCCTGCGTTCAAAATCTATAAAACTCAATCGAAAGCAAATTTTAGAACTTTACATGGCTATTGGTGGCGTTCCCTATTATTTGAACGCAGTAGAAAAAGGCAAAACAGCGGCAGAAAATATCAGCAGTCTCTGCTTTCAAAAAGATGGGTTACTGTTTGATGAATTTCCGAAACTATTTCGATCATTGTTTGATGCTGCAGAGATAAACTTACGAATAATTAAGAGTATTGCCGAAAGTAGATACGGTATATCAAGAACAAAGTTAATCAAAGTCGTTGGGTTAAAAACAGGAGGCACCTTTAATAAACGCATTGAGGAACTTTCAGCTGCTGGGTTTATTCAGAGCTTTGTACCTTACGGCAATATAAAAAAGGATCATTATTATCGAGTTATCGATGAGTATTCTATTTTTTATCTCAAATGGGTAGAGTCAGTTGTTAGGCTTGGACACAAGATTGATGCTGTTAGTTATTGGATAAATAAGATCAGAACTCCTTCATATAAAATCTGGGCTGGATACACCTTTGAAGGAATATGCATAAAACATGCGTTTTTTATAAGAAAAGCCTTGGGTTTGGATAAAATTGCCTGTGAAACCGGCAGTTGGCGGTATGTTCCTGGGAAAAAAAGCAAGGAGCAGGGCGCTCAAATTGATTTGCTATTCGACCGTGAGGACGGAGCAATAAACATATGTGAGATCAAATACTCTAGCGACAAATTCATAATAGATAAGTCATATGCTAAGTCACTGGCAAATAAAGTTGAAACATTCGAAAAACATTTTAAGACAAAAAAACAAATATTTCTAACTTTAATAACAACTTTTGGCACTCAAGAAACTATTTGGTCACAAGAACTTATTACGAATGAGCTGACCATGGATGTATTTTTTAAGTCATAACGAGCTTAGAGTATTAGAAGCAATGGAACGAAAAATACCATCAAATTAAAATCTTCATGAGGTACCCCTGGATTATAAAGTGGCTTGACTTTATGAACCTTTATTCCGTAGTATGACTTTTTAAGTCATCGGACAAGAAAGGAGAGCGTCATGAATAATTATTTCTATAACTCGTATTGCGCATCTCCTTATTGGCGTTGGTGGGATTCTTATACCTCGAGATTTTTCCATCAATTTTTGCCAACACGAGAGAGCCATGACAATTTTAAAAAACATTCAAAACACACTTAAATTAAGCACCCTTATCCTAAGCCTTTTTTATGCGCCAGGGGCATTTGCCCATAAAACAATTGGAATCACCCAAATTGTTGATCATCCCTCCTTAAATGATATCCGCAAGGGAATCATAGAAGAACTTTCTCATGCAGGGTATCGCGAGGGGAAAAACCTTACCATTATCTTTGAAAATGCTCAGGGAAATCCGTCAACGGCGTCTCAAATTGCCCATAAGTTTCAAAGCCTTCCCCTTGATGCTATCGTTCCTATCTCCACTCCCTCAGCTCAAGCGATGGTTCAGCAAGTTAAGAACACACCCATTATTTTTGCCGCCATAAGCGATCCTTTAGAAGCAAAAATTGTCTCTTCTCTTGAACATCCTGATGGAAATGTAACGGGAGTTGCTGATATTCCCCCTGTTGAAGAACAGCTTGATTTTATCATGCAATGCCTTCCCAACCTTAAGGTCTTAGGTTTTCTTTATAACCCGGGTGAAGTCAATAATATTATTTTTCTCAAGCACTTAGAAAAAGCTGCAAAGGAGAAAAATATTAAAATCCTTAAAGCTAGCGCTTCTAAAACTGCTGACATCCAAGCTGCAGTCAATAGTATCATTGAAGATATCGATGCTCTCTTTATCGGAAATGACAATACAATCGTTTCAGGATTAGAGGTTGTCATCAAGGCATCCCTTAAGGCAAAGAAGCCTTTCTTTGTTAGTGATCCTGATTCGGTGAATCGCGGAGCTTTAGCAGCCTATGCTTATGATCAACGAAAAATAGGCCAACAGGTAGGGCGCATGGTACTTGAAATTTTCAATGGAAAAAATCCTGGAGACCTCAGCATTGAAAAGCCCCAAGATCTCAGGACATATATTAACCCTCGCACGGCAAGCCTGCTTAACGTACACTGCAGTGCCATCAAATCTAAGTAGGAGGCTCCCAAAATGTTGCGAACATTCATTTCATTTTTATCTCTTTGGTTATGGCAACTGCCTTCAAGTTTTGCTGATGCTCCTGTCCATATTGCAGTTGGCCAAATTGTTGCCCATCCCGCTCTTGATTCTCTTCGAGAGGGATTAAAAGAAGGCCTTGAAAAAAGCGGCTACATTGAGGGAAAAAACTTAGAATGGACCTATGAAAACGCTCAAGGAAATCCGACAACAGCCATTCAAATCAGTAAAAAGCTTGTAGGCCTTAACCCCACAGTTATTGTTACTCTTTCAACACCAATGAGCCAAGCAGCTCTCGCAGTGACCTCCTCAATCCCTGTTGTTTTCGGGGCTGTCTCTGACCCAGTCGCCGCGAAACTTTCAGGACAAAAGAATGTTACAGGCCTCACCGATTTTGTCCCCCCCGAGGTCCAACTTAAATTAGTCCAAGACTTTCTTCCTAACGTTAAAGCTATTGGAGCTATTTATAATTCAGGCGAGTCCAACTCCGTTAAACAAATTCAAGACATTAAAACAGAAGCTCAAAAGCAAAACATAAAAATTGTTGAAGCCTCCATTTCAAAAAGTAGTGATGTCTCGAGTGCTGCGAAAACCTTAGTCGGCAAGGTCGATGCAATTCTTTTACCCACGGATAATACAGTCATTACAGCGTTAGAAAGCATTATTAAGATTGGAGAGGCCAATAAAATTCCGGTCTTTGGAAGCGACGTTGACATTGTAAGACGAGGCGCAACAGCCGCTTATGGAGTAAGTTGGCATGAATCAGGCCTCTCTCTTGCTGAAATGGTCACCAAAATTTTAAAAGGTACCCCCGTAACTGACCTTCCTATTAGAAATCCATCCCATCTCCTTTTTTATATTAATTTAAAAGCCGCAGAAAAAATCGGTCTTTCGGTTCCTGCCCCTCTTCAAAGGAGGGCAGATATGGTACTCTAAAGAAAGGAATAAGGATTTGAAATGATGCTTGAAAGCTCCCAAAGACCCGTTCTTCTAATCACCGGGATGTCCGGATCTGGCCGTTCTTTTGCTTTAAAAGCCCTTGAAGATATGGGATATGAAACCATTGATAATTTACCCCTCTCCTTTCTCGAGACCACCACCTTAGCCCAACAAGAAACTTCCCAACCTTTAGCCATTTCTATCGATGTTCGGACGCGAGATTTCTCTTTAGAGCATATTCTGCATAAAATGGAAAAACTGACAAAAAATCCTTCCCTTAAAACCCAACTTATTTTTTTCGATTGTGATGATGATGTTCTTGCCCGTAGGTATAATCAAACGCGCCGCATTCACCCCCTTGCCCATGAACGTCCCGTCATTGACGGAATTCGCCATGAGCGACTTTTAATATCCCCTTTGCGCGAACATGCAGATCTTGTGATTGATACAAGTCTTCTTCTACCCACGGATCTCCGGGGTCAGCTTCGTAGATACTTTCTCCCAAAGAAATCCCCACGTTTAAGTATTTTCATCACTTCTTTTTCCTTTCGTCACGGCCTTCCTCGAGAAGCCGACATGGTTTTTGACGTCCGACTTTTAAAAAATCCCTTTTATATTGAAGGACTTAGCTCCTTAAGCGGGGAAGATCCAAAGGTTGTGGAATATATCAACAAAGACCCTATTTTTCCAAAGTACCTTGAGACCCTTAAGTCGATCCTTTCTCTTTCCCTTCCTCGCTTTATAGAAGAGGGCCGCAGTTATCTTACAATTGCTATTGGGTGCACAGGAGGACAACATCGTTCAGTTTTTATAGCAAAATTACTTAAAGAGTGGTTACAAGAACAAAAAAACAAGGTAAAATTAAGGCATCGTGATTTAAAAAAGGTCAAATAAAATGATTGGTATTGTTCTTGTCAGCCATGGAAATCTTGCAAATGAGTTTGCAAGAACCCTTGAACACATTGTTGGGCCCCAAGAAAACTTAATAACCGTCAGTTTGTTTCCCGATGATGACATGGAAATCAAACGCAAGGAAATCCAAGATGCCGTTCAACAGGTCGAGAAAAATCAAGGAGTTGTTATCCTTACGGACATGTTTGGCGGCACGCCTTCAAACTTGGCCCATTCCTTATTAAAAGGTCAAAATGTTGAAATTGTTGCTGGCATGAATCTTCCCCTCCTTATCAAGTTGGTCAGCAGCCGCAAAACAAAATCTCTCCACGAATCCGTTCTTTTAGCCCAAGAAGCTGGACGAAAGTATATTCATGTCGCCTCTCAAACCCTCAATGAAAGCAAGGGGTAACATGGTTAAGCATGAAGTCTTAATTCAAAATCGAAAAGGACTCCATGCCCGGGCTTCTGCTAAAATTGTAAAAGTCGCTGAATCCTTTCAGGCAGAAACCTATATTTGTTATCAGGAGCGGCGCGTGCCGGCTGAATCCATCATGGGCCTTTTAATGCTGGGGGCTGGACAAGGATCTCTTATTATTATCGAAGCCGAAGGGAATGAAGCGGAAAAAGCTGTTGACTCTTTGGTACAACTTATTGAAGACAAATTTGGGGAAGATCAATGGTAAATCCAGTTATGGTAGAAGCAACCCGGGGACGACAGGTAGAATCTGTATATCGCGGAAGGGCAGTCGTTGTTGACGCCTTAGGTCACATCATTCGAAGCTGGGGAGATATTTATGAGCCCGTTTTTGCCAGATCTGCCTTAAAACCCATTCAAGCCCTCCCCCTGATCGAACAAGGTGCTGCTGAAGCTTATCATCTCTCCCCTGAAGAAATTGCCATGGCTTGCGCCTCCCATCATGGGGAAGAGCGGCATGTGCAAGTTTTAGAAACCTGGCTCAAGAAAATTGGGAAAGATGAAAGAATCTTAGACTGTGGAGTTCATCGTCCGCTTTATACAAGTTTTTCAAAAGTCCCTCAAAAATTTTATGAAAAACCTTCTGTTTTACAAAATGCTTGCTCTGGAAAGCACTTAGGCATGCTAACAACAGCCCTTCATAGAAATGAGCCCCTTGAAGGCTATCTTTCTCGAGAACACCCCGTTCAAAAGCGAATTGAGCACGCCCTTACTGAGATGACAAATATCGACACAACCCATGCTCCCCATGGCACTGATGGGTGCGGTATTCCGGCTCTCGCCCTTCCTCTCTTTAATGTTGCCCTGGCCATGGCGCGCTTTGCAGATCCTTCTCATCTTCATTATCCACGACAGAAAGCTATTCATTCCATTCTCATATCTATCGTGCAATATCCTGAATTAATTGCAGGCGAAAATGGTTTTGATACAAAGGTCATTAAAATGACCCAAGGAGGTGTCATCTGTAAAGGCGGCGCGGGCGGTTTTCAAATTGGCATTATTCCTTCTCTCGGTTTGGGCATTGCCCTTAAAATTGATGATGGAAATCTAAAAGCTGCTGAGATAGCCTTCCTTGCAGTCCTAAGATCTTTGGGGTCCATTGATGATGAACTTTATGAAAAGTTAGAGCCCCGCGTTCCCATCACCACCCACAAAGGAAAAACCGTAGGGTTTCTTCAACCCACTGTCTTTACAACCCTTCCCCCTGAAACGAGCCATCATTAAGGGACATTTGTAATATTGGCAATCTTAGCCCACATGTCTAATCTCCTTTCCGACTTGCTCATGCAGTGTGGGGAACAAGGAAGACTCTAGGGATTTTACGACGTCTAATGGCAAAAACAGACGATTTGTCTTTTTCAGGAATGGAATGAATCCAAAATGTTGATAAAAGGCACTTGCCCTCTCATTTTTAGCATCAACAACCACGGCATAAATTCCAAAGCAATCCTCGCTTACCCTATAGATGCGCAACAAAGCATCCATAAGAAGTTTAGCTCCAACGTCTTGTCCTTGAAAGTTAAGGCCAACCGCCAATCTTCCCAAAAGAATTGCTGGAATAGGATAGTGGGGTAACTTTTTGGAAAAAGGTTGAGCCATTTCCATCTTAGAAAAGGATAAGGGGCTCAAGGTGTAATATCCTACAACCTCCTCAGGAGATTTTCCTTCTAAAACGAAAACTTTTGTAAGGTTTCGTCTCACATCTTGAAGGGCATATCTCTTAAGATAAGCATCCAGTTCTTCATTGCCGCAGGAAAATAGGTCCCGATTGTGCACCCCTTGTTTTAAGATGACGATCTTCATTAGTCACTATCTTTTATATAATTTTCATAAGCTCTTTGAAGAGCTTCGTTGGGTTTCGGAGGCGCAGATAAGGCTTTCATTAAAAGAGACCAATCTTGATCTAACAAAGGCAAGTTTTCGTGCTCATGAATTATTTTCGCAGCCTCCTTAAGAGAAGCGTCCCTGACAAACCGACTCAGAGAGCCTTTCTGATATCGAGCGGCCTTTTCAAGAATATGATAAGCTTCTTCGTCAATGCGAATCTGCAGACGGTTACCTTTAGATGAATAATCTTGAGATGGTTTTGAATGCATTTTAAAAATCCCCCATAATTAAAAAATACATCCATATGGAGTACACGTCAACGCCTTCATTGAAAGAAATCGAAGTGGCATACTCAAAGAATTTCAAGTTGCCGGGTAGGCGCCCAAGGGTGAGCCCGACGAGCGTATTCTGATAGGTGACAGAGGGCGAATCCCGAAGGCGGGCACACCCGAACTTGAAAGGCGAAGGGTATATAAGGAGGACATGCAGAGTGTTCTTTAGCCTCCTTAAGAACACTCTGCTAATCCTCAGCTTGTTTAGTGGTTTTTGTTTGTGCTGGAGGAAACTAAGCCTCTGAAAAAACTATACTCTCTTAAGGACAAACTTTGCAATAAGCATTTGAACAGGAGCTTCCACAAAAATAGGATAAAAACTTGCGAGCAAGCGCATAAATACCTCTAATCATTAACCTACACATCCAAATCCCGAACAAACTGGGCATTTT
Organism: Alphaproteobacteria bacterium; assembly: GCA_021731585.1. Lineage (GTDB taxonomy): Bacteria > Pseudomonadota > Alphaproteobacteria > UBA9655 > UBA9655 > UBA9655. The sequence continues at coordinate 2,275 of JAKFXB010000147.1, read as the reverse complement.
CTTGAATGAAGGCAAAGCGCTTTTCAGGGCTGCGGCCCATAAGATCATCCACAAAGGTGTCCACATCCCGGTCATCAAGAAAAATCCGCTGAAGGTGGCGCTTTTTGGGATCCATGGTGGTTTCCTTCAGCTGAATCGCGGGCATCTCCCCAAGGCCCTTAAAGCGGCTAACTTCCACCTTTTTTACCCCTTTGAATTCCGTTTCTAAAAGCTTTTCTCGATGGGCATCATCATGGGCGTAAATACTTTTTCCCCCATGAACCAAACGATAAAGCGGCGGCTGAGCCAGATACAGGTGACCTGCATCCACAATGGAGCGCATTTGTTGGAAGAAAAACGTAATCAGAAGGGAGGCAATGTGAGCCCCATCCACATCCGCGTCCGTCATAATGATGACACGCTCATAGCGCAGTTTTTTAGGATCACAGGTCTTTCCAATACCACACCCCAAAGCGAGGACCAAATTGGCAATTTCCTGGTTGGCATTCATCTTATCCACGGTTGCATTGGCCACATTAAGAATTTTCCCGCGCAGGGGCAAAATAGCTTGAGTCTTGCGCTCTCGGGCTTGCTTGGCCGTACCGCCTGCCGAATCCCCTTCTACTAAGAAAATCTCCGTCCCCTCAGCCGAGCCAATACTGCAATCCGCCAATTTTCCAGGTAGGCGCAGTTTGCGTGTGGCAGAAGCACGGTTAATCTCCCGGTTTTGCTTACGCCGCAGCCGTTCTTCCATTTGCTCAATCACATACTCCAGCAAACCTTGAGCCACCTCTGAGTTTGCGGTCAGCCAGTGATCAAAGTGATCCCTAAGCGAGGATTCAATCAAGCGCGCCGCTTCTTGGGAGACAAGCTTTTCCTTTGTTTGCCCTTGAAATTGCGGGTCTCTTAAAAAGGCAGAGAGCACCCAGGTGGCGCCCAAAAGACAATCCTCCGGCATAAGGCTCGCCGCTTTTTTATTGCCAAGGCGCTCGCCATAGGCGCGCAATCCCTTAACGATGGCTTGGCGAAACCCATTTTCGTGGGTTCCACCTTCGGGGGTGCGAATGGTGTTACAATAGGAAGTTGAAAACCCCTCTCCTTCGCTGGGCCAGGCAATAGCCCATTCAACGCGCCCCTCTCCTTCAGAAAACTTGGATTCCCCTGCAAAAAAGTTGGGAGTCACTAAAGGCGTATCTCCTAAAACTTCTTTGATATAATCAGATAATCCCCCTGGAAAATGGAAGACTGCCTTGGAAGGAGTGCCATCCTGACACAAATCTTCATGACAGGTCCAATGGATGGTCACGCCCTTGAAAAGATAGGCTTTTGAGCGGGCCATTTTATAAAGAAGGGCTGGCTTAAAGTGAGCCCCTTCACCAAAAATTTCGGGATCGGGCGAAAAGCAAATAAATGAGCCCTGTTTATAGGGACTCGCCCCTTTATTCTCCAATGGTGTCATCGGATGGCCTTGGGCGTATTCTTGGATCCATACTTCCTTATTACGCGAAATTTCGACCACAAGACGGGAAGCTAAAGCATTGACAACGGAAAGCCCCACTCCATGGAGGCCACCAGAAGTACTATAAGACTTGCCACCAAACTTAGCCCCTGAGTGAAGGGTGGTTAAAATTACCTCGAGAGCTGATTTATTGGGAAATTTTGGATGAGGATCAATAGGAATCCCCCGCCCATTATCCCGCACAGAGACGGATCCATCCTGATTTAAGGTCAAATCAATGCGATTGGCATAACCCGCAACTGCTTCATCCATAGCGTTATCAATGACCTCCACCACCAAATGATGGAGCGCCCGTTCATCCGTGCCACCAATGTACATACCAGGACGGCGCCGGACGGGCTCTAGCCCTTCAAGAACCTCAATGTCTTTCGCTGAGTAGGCTTCAGCTCCAGCTGTTACCATCGATTTAGAAAACAATTCATTCATGAAGCGCATTATGCTCAAGAGCGCTTGAAAATGCAAGCATAGCTTGAAGAAAGGTATATGTTCACAAAAATTACTTACGTCCAGACGTCGTTGAGGTTGTGAATATTCTGCTCCTCAACGTGGCACTGACAAATTTACCCTCCACTCTGTCATCGCTGGTGGATATAGTGAATAATTACAAAAAAACTCCCTAAGGGCGTACTGACACACTGACAGTACTGACAAATTAATTCTTAAACCGAATCCAATTATGTTTCAACTTATCCAAACAACCAAATTTATCGAATCAATTAAAATAAAGTTTTAAACTTAATACTTTATAAATAAATATTAATATATAATAATATATAT
>JAKFXB010000005.1 GCA_021731585.1 Alphaproteobacteria bacterium | reverse complement strand
CTTAACAAGATGACTCTCTCGGGCATGCCACTAACCACAACCCTCTAAATTTTACCTCTATTCCACCCCCCCTCCAGCTCCCTATCACTTCATTTATTCAACAAAGCCCACTAAGAGCGAGAAAAAAACAACTTAATAATGATGCCTGCAGGCAACAATTGAAAGTTTTCAGCCACGTTTCGAGTTTTGAAACAATTGAATAACAACGGAAATCACAAAAAGGACAATGAAAATATAAAAGAGAATTTTCGCAACGCCAGCTGCTGTTGCCATAATTCCTGTAAAGCCCAAAAGGCCAGCTATAATGGCCACAATGAAAAAGGTAAAAATCCAAGCAAGCATGTTCGTTCCTCCCTTTAAGGTATAGAAAATCGCCTCGCCCATTTTTCGCAAGATAAAAAGCACCAGTGAAAAGATAAATAGAACAAGAAAAATGAAGAATAATATTTGCGCAATCTCAACGGTGGCCACCATCACGCTCGTAAACCCCAAAATGCCAGCAATCAAGGCCAACACAAAGAATAAAAGCGCAAAGAATAGAATCATCTTCTCTCTCCATTTTTAATTATTTTAACAGAGAAGAGTTAATTTAAGGTAAAGTTACGACATGCATTTTTGTTCATTACATTGAACAAATTTGTTCAATTTGACAATCAAATTCCTTCAAGCACAGAGATTTAAAACATTTTCAAGAGATTGATATTACAGGGTTAATCCCCTGTCTGAATACGCTCAACTAATTGCTTTACAGTGGGAATAAAGCCGCCGGCGTAAAAGGGATCATCGGAAAAATGGTAAGCCGCATGCCCCGCAAACATCAATTGAGTATCCACTTCCTCACTATGGCTAATGGCCTGAAGAGTTTTTTGAATACAAAATGAGCGAGGATCTGCCTTACGGCCCGTTGTACCGGATTCATGCTGAGCCCAGTTACTAAAGAGGCAAGCGCTCAAACAGCCCATGCAATTAATTTGATCCGTTAAAATCTCATTGGACTTTTCAGGAGTTACAAAAATCAAGGTGGAGTCAGGCGTTCGCATAGCTTCGGTAAAACCTTGGGCTACCCAAGCCTCAGCCATTTCTTTCTCATGAGCCGTTAAATAAACTAGTCTTCCCCGAGCGCCCACAGGAAATCCTTCCGTATGATCCCCCACGGGAGTTACGGAATAAGCGACTTGACGCACAGCACGCTCTTTCAATTCATCCAAGAAAGGATTGGAGACAGCTGAAGAGTAAAAACCTGTGGGACTAAAGCGATTAAGGTAGATATCTCCAGGCTTTAGGGTCAAAAGACGCTTTTTCCAAGCATCCGATATAGGGCTTTCTTGAGTCAAAAGAGGCCGCGTTCCAAATTGGAAAGCAATAGGTCCAAGCTCTGGATTATCAATCCATTCTTCCCATTCCCTTAAATACCATACACCGCCAGCCATGATAATAGGCACATCACCCAGGCCAAATTCACGCATCACGTTGCGAAGTTCAAGCACGCGAGGATAAGGATCTTCAGGAACTTCAGGATCTTCACTGTTGCTCAGTCCATTATGGCCGCCTGCGCGCCAGGGATCCTCGTAAACAACAGCCCCCAACCATTCAGGAAACTTGTGGTAGGCGCGCTTCCACAGGGCCCGAAAGGCACGACCGGAAGAGACGATGGGATAATAATAAATACCATAACTTGCGGTGATTTGTGCGATCTTATAGGGCATTCCCGCCCCACATGTGACTCCATGAATCAGGGGACTCACCTCTTCCAAAACGCCATGAAGGATTTCTTCAACAGCTGCCATTTCCCAAAGGACGTTCATATGAAGGCGCCCTTGTCCATTAGACCGCTCTGAGGCAATCTTGGCTTGGGTAATGCCGCCTTGGATTGCATATTGAACAAGTTCGATATGGCGTTCTTTACGTGTTTTCCCCTTATAAATAATGGGAATCAAGTTTCCGTTCTTATCCAAAGCATCCGCATTCACAGCAGAAAAGGTCCCTACCCCTCCCGCTGCTGACCAAGCACCTGAGCTTTCACCATTCGAAATGGAAATGCCCTTCCCTCCTTCGACAAAGGGAAGAACTTCACGACCGGAAATACGTATAGAATTCAGCGGCTTCAACGCTTTTTGCCTCCTATTAATAACTTAGGCTTCAACCGATGGGTTTTTCGCGTCAGCAGTAATTTCATTTCCCGTCTTTTGATCGACACTCTTCATGCTAAGACGAATTTTTCCGCGACTATCCATTTCTAAGACTTTGACAAAAACTTCGTCATCCTCTTTCACGACATCCGTCACTTTTTCAACACGCCGTGGAGCAAGCTCACTGACATGCACCAGACCATCTTGACTACCGAAGAAATTCACGAAAGCACCAAAATCAACGACGCGGACAACTTTACCTTTGTAGATTTTACCAATCTCAGGTTCATCCGTAATGCTACGCACTCGCTTTTCAGCAGCTTGAATCACTTCTGCATTAGGCCCTGAAATATTCAAAGTGCCATCATCGGAAATATCAAGTTTAGCTCCCGTTGTCTCACAAATCTCGCGAATTACTTTTCCACCAGTACCAATAACTTCACGAATTTTCTCCTTTGGAATGGTAAAGGTAATCATGCGAGGGGCATATTCTCCCACCTCTTCACGAGCGCCTTCAAGAGCTTCCGCCATCTTTCCAAGAATGTGAAGACGTCCTTGATGCGCTTGTTCAAGGGCCGTTTCCATAATCTTACGGTCAATACTGGTAATTTTAAGGTCCATCTGCAAAGCCGTAATCCCTGCTTCACTTCCTGCAACCTTAAAGTCCATATCCCCTAAGTGATCTTCATCACCAATAATGTCAGACAAGATGGCATAATCTTTGCCTTCTTTAATGAGTCCCATAGCAATACCCGCAACAGGACGTGCTAACGATACGCCTGCATCCATCAACGCCAGGGAAGACCCACAAACAGACGCCATAGAGGAAGAGCCATCGGATTCCGTAATTTCAGAAACAATTCTTATGGTGTAAGGGAAGGTCTCTTTAGATGGCAATAAGGGATGAATCGCACGCCAAGCAAGCTTTCCATGACCAATTTCGCGGCGTCCAGGGCCCGCCATGCGGCCTGTTTCTCCAACAGAATAAGGAGGAAAGTTGTAATGGAGCATAAAGTTTTCCTTATACTCCCCTTCAAGGGCATCGATGATTTGCTCATCTTGGCCCGTTCCTAAGGTGGCCACAACAAAAGCTTGGGTAGCGCCACGTGTAAACAAAGCACTTCCATGGGCACGGGGAAGAATCCCTACCTCAGACACAATCGGACGAATAGTTTTTGTATCTCGTCCATCAATACGCCGTCCAGTTTGGAGAACTTCATTACGTACCAGGTCTTTCTCTAGCTCTTTGAATTCAGTCACAGAAAGCGCCTCGGGAAAACCTTCTTCAATCAAAGCTTCCACCGTCTGTTGCTTAATGGTCGCAACCTTCTCATTACGGGGAGTTTTTTCCCTAATTTGATAAGCCGCCTTCAAATCATCCGCAGCAAGCTCATGCAAGCGCTCAATTAACTTAGGTTTTTGTGGATCTTCTGAAGGAAGCTCCCAAGGCTCTTTAGCGCATTCTTCAGCCAAATCAACAATAGCTTGAAGAACGGGTTTAAAGTGTTCATGGCCAAACATCACAGCTTCCAGCATTTGGGCTTCGGAAAGCTCTTGAGCTTCTGATTCCACCATCAAAACGCCATCCGCAGTTCCTGCAACAACAAGATTTAACTGAGAGGAAGGAATCTCTTCTACCATGGGATTAAGAACAAGCTTACCATCAATGAGGCCTACACGCGCACCGGCAATGGGGCCTAAGAAAGGAAGACCTGATATTGTAAGCGCCGCTGAGGTGCCAATCATCGCTGGGATATCGGGTGCATTTTCCATGTCATGACTTAAAACGGTGCAAATGACTTGCGTGTCATTACGGAAATTTGGCGCAAAGAGTGGACGAATCGGACGGTCAATTAATCGAGAAATAAGGGTTTCGTTTTCACTGAGCCTGCCTTCACGCTTGAAAAATCCTCCGGGAATGCGACCTGCAGCAAAAGCTTTTTCTTGATAGAGAACGGTCAACGGGAAAAAATCCACATCGGGCATGGCGGTTTTTTTAGCCACAACCGTACATAAAACAACGGTTTCTCCGTAAGTTACGACAACAGCGCCATCAGCTTGGCGGGCAATTTTCCCTGTCTCTAAAGTGAGTTTCTTCCCACCCCATTCTATTTCTTTTCGGTAAATTTTAAACATTCGATTCCTATTCCTTTTGTAATCCTAGCGGCGAATCCCGAGTCTTTCGATAAGCTTTGTATAACGACTCTCTTCAACACGCTTTAAATAATCTAAAAGCCGACGCCTACGGCTTACTAGCATTAGAAGTCCACGACGGGAGTGAAAATCTTTTTTATGATCGGACAGGTGAGTTGTAAGGTTGCTAATTCTTTCTGTAAGGACCGCGACCTGGACTTCAGGGGATCCTGTATCTTGTGCTTTGGTTGCATATTCTTTGATAAGCTCTTGCTTACGTACATCTGTTATCGACATCTTGTTCTCCTATCTTTCTAAGTTAAACACACGTACGGGAACTATTTTCCCGGCCCTTACCTTTGCAAGGGCTTGCGGATTCCCATCTGAAAGGACTAACACCACCTCTTCATCACTTACATGGGATGTAGGAATGATTTGTCCCTGACGAAGCTTTTCCGCGTCATTGCCTTGAATCTCAAGAGCCAGGATGTCGGCCAGCGCATCTTGAAGAGGCAAGACATATGCCTTCAACTTCGTGTTATGCCCTATCTGGAGAAGAGAATCTAGTAAAATCGCACTTTTTTCTTGAAAGGGCCCTGCCATCAAGCGTCTTAAGGATAAAATATAACCAACCGTTCCCAAAGCAATAGCCAAATCTCGCCCCAAACTACGCACATAAGTACCTTTACTGCACGTCACCTCAAAGAGAGCTGAATCGGAGGAGGCTTGCAGCAACGTCAAGAATTCAATTTCAACTTCTCTTGGCTCTAAAATAACTTCCTTGCCTTCTCTAGCTAAGGCATAAGCTCTCTTTCCGTCAATCTTAAGCGCTGAGTAAGGAGGCGGCATTTGCTGAATCTTTCCCTTAAAAAGGGGCAGTACTTTTTGAATTTCCTCTTCAGTAGGTCTTTTGTCTGAGGTGGCGATGACCTCCCCTTCTTGATCATCGGTTGTGCGCGCCTCCCCCCATTTCACTTCAAAACGATATGCTTTACGGCCATTTAATACATAGGAGAGGGTTTTTGTGGCCTCACCCAGGGCGATCGGCAAGACTCCGGTTGCCAGCGGATCTAGCGTTCCTCCATGCCCTACTTTTTTAATCTTAAAGAGACGCCTGATTTTTGCGACAACCATAGCTGAGGACATCCCCAAAGGTTTATCCACCACGACCCAACCATGAACCATGAATTTACCTCAATAAGCTAATCGCTTGGGAAATGCGATGGCATCCTTCAAGGAGAAGCTTTGTATCTGTTGCATAAGAAATTCGAAAATAAGGAGACAAACCAAAAGAAATCCCTGGCACAACAGCCACCCCAACCGAATCCAAAAGGTAAGTCGCTACATCCGTGTCACTTGAAATGATAGCTCCCGCAGGCGTCTTCTTCCCCATTAATTCAACACACGAGGGATAAAGGTAAAAGGCCCCATGGGGCATAAAACAATGGAGCCCTGGCGTTTGACTTAAAATCTCATGGGCTGCATCCCGTCTTTCCGTATAAACCTTTGACCACTCTTTGATAAAGTCCTGAGGTCCTTTAAGGGCAGCCACAGCGGCGACCTGAGAGATAGTACATGCATTGGATGTGGATTGAGATTGCAGGGTGGTCATCACATCGATAAGTTCCACAGGACCTGCTCCATACCCAATCCGCCATCCCGTCATGGCATAGGTTTTTGATACCCCATTGACGGTCAGAATGCGGTCTTTCAGGTCAGGGGCCACTTGAGCAAGGGTGGCAAATTTTAATCCATCAAAAATCAACCGTTCATAAATATCATCACTTATAACGTTTAAATGAGGCACGCCTCGGATAACTTCCGCAAGAGCTTCAAGCTCCTTTCGGCTATACGCCATACCCGACGGATTATTAGGTGAGTTCAAAACGAGCCATTTAGATTTTGGCGTAATGGCCTCACTTAAAAGATCCGGTGTTAATTTTAACTCTCCCTCAGGCAAACATCTGACGATAACAGGCACTCCTTCTGCAATCTCAACCATATCGGGATAAGAAACCCAGTAGGGAGCGGGGATAATGACTTCATCTTCTGGATTGAGAGATGCAAGAAAGGCATTAAAAATGACTTGCTTTGCCCCTGCACTAACAATGATTTGGTTTAAATCATAATCAAGATCATCTTCTTTTTTAAACTTTTCCACAATCGCTTGACGTAAGGCCACTGTACCTTCAACGACAGTATACTTTGTTTTTCCTTCAGAAAGAGCTATTGTGGCCGCAAGCTTAATGTGATCGGGCGTATCAAAGTCCGGTTCCCCTGCCCCAAGACTAATGATATCTTGTCCTTGAGCCTTCAGTTCAGCCGCTCGCGCTGACACGGCAAGGGTGGGAGATGGTTTTATGCGCGACATACGTTGACTGACAAACACGGCGGAACCCTCTTTCTTGCATTTAGACTACTCTTCTTTATAATAAGGCAAATTGGAAAAAAATCAACTTTTGTGGACCACCTTATGACACCCCAACTCCAGCTCAGCTTTATGCCAAAGGATTTGTTTTTAAAAACCTATCCAACCCTAACCTATGGGGAAGATCAAACGTGGTTTGCCGTTAAAACACTTGACGGCAAAGTCTGCGCTTTGACTTTAAAGTCTGTCCCCTCGCCCCAAATTATTTTAAAGCGTTTTCAAAAGCATACCTTAATTAAAAAGCCTCTCAAATTGGAATCCACCCTTTCCTGCCTTCTTGTGGGAACGCCGCTACAGCAAGAGGTCTGGACAGCTCTTTTAGACGTCCCAAAGGGGCAAACCTGGAGTTATCAACACTTGGCCACCCATCTTGGACGCCCTAAAGCCGTGCGAGCTGTAGCCAATGCAGTGGGTGCGAACCCGATTTCTCCTCTTATCCCTTGCCATCGAATCCTGCGCAGCAACAATCAATTGGGGGGTTATTTTTGGGGTCTTGATGAAAAAATACGCCTTCTTCAGGAAGAGGGTTCCCTTCCGCTCCATTTAGCGTTATAGAAAGACGACTTTTAAACCTGGAGATTTATCAATGGAACGTACATTATCTATCTTAAAACCTGACATAACACGTCGTAATTTGACGGGCGCTGTGAATGAGAAAATTGAAAAAAGCGGCCTTCGCATTATTGCCCAAAGACGCCTTCGTCTTAGCCTTGAGGAAGCGCAAAAGTTCTATGCCGTTCACAAGGAGCGCTCTTTTTTCAATGACCTTTGTGCCTTTATGACGACAGGGCCTATTGTAGCTCAGGTCCTTGAGGGAGAAAATGCCGTTGCAAACTACCGCAATGTGATGGGCGCTACCAACCCTGCCAATGCAGATGAAGGCACCATCCGCCGTGAGTTTGCAGAATCCATCGAAGCCAACTCTGTTCATGGTTCTGACAGCCAAGAAAATGCAGCAATTGAAATTGCCTTTTTCTTCAGTGAATTGGATATCGTTGGGTAAGGGATCTACTTTAGCTAGCTATTTTAGATTGATAATTTTTCTGCTATACTAAAAAAAAGGGAGGATTATTCATGATATTACTTAGCTCAGCTTTCAACACACGTGAACCTATTCCCGTTCAATACACGGGTGAAGGGAAAGATATAAACCCACCGCTTCGGTGGCAAGATATTCCGGAAGGAACCCGGTCTCTTGCGCTTATCTGTGATGACCCCGATGCCCCTCATAAAACCTGGGATCATTGGGTTATTTATAACATTCCCCCCTCTATTGCCACCATTGCAGAAGATTTAAAGAACCTCCCCTCTGGGGTGCGCACTGGCATCAACAGCTGGGGCAATGCAGGCTATGGCGGTCCTATGCCGCCCGTGGGCCATGGCCCTCACCGCTATTTCTTTACCCTTTATGCTTTAGATACGGTTATTCAATTGCCCGATGACGCCACAAAGGAAGACGTTTTACGAGAAATAAAAGACCATAACCATGAACTGGCCAAAGCCATCCTCGTGGGTACTTATGAACGGAAGTAGCTTACTTTAAGGAAGCTTGCTTTAAGAACAACCCGTCGTACAGCCACAAGTGTCACACTTCAAGCAGGTCCCATTGCGTACAAGGGTAAAGTTACCACACTCACCGCAAGCGTCTCCTGCATACCCTTTCAGGCGCGCTTGAAAGCGGCGGTCTTCCACTTCTGAAATTGTTGTGCCAGACCCCATAACCGGCTTTGTGACCTCCGTCCCTGTGGCCGCTTCATGCAACAGATAAGAGTCTTGATCCTTATTAGCAGGAGACATGACAAAAACATTGTTCCGCACATACCCATTGCTCATAAGGCTATTGACGATCTCGCTTACTTTTTTGCTTTTGTTTGCAACACTTCCCGTTTCAGCATCAACGCGGCCAATAGTATCAGGGAGTAAATCAACAGGCTCCGCATGGGCCAAATCGGTTCGGCCAAGATAGGAGATAGCAACTTCACGGAAAATATAATCCAGGATGGACGTCGCCATCTTGATAGTGTCATTGCCGACAACCGGCCCTGATGGCTCAAAACGCGTAAAGACAAAGGCATCCACGAATTCTTCCAAAGGCACGCCATACTGCAACCCAATGGAAATCGCCATTGCAAAGTTATGCATCAAACTGCGGAAGGATGCACCTTCTTTGTGCATATCGATAAAGATCTCGCCCAATTGGCCATCATCATACTCGCCTGTACGCAAGTAAACCTTGTGTCCCCCAATGGAAGCTTTTTGAGTATACCCCTTGCGACGATTGGGAAGTTTTTGTCGCTGAGCCCGATGAAGGAAACGCTCCACCACCTTCTCAACAACTCTCTCTGAAACGACTTTGGCTTTCTCAGGAGCGGACATGTCAAAAAGCTCTTCCGCAACCTCATCGTCCAAGAGAGATGAACTCAACGGTTGGGACAGCTTTGACCCATCCCGATACAAGGCATTGGCCTTAAGCGCCAATTTCCATGACAGAAGATAGGCATCCTTGCATTCTTCAATGGTAGCGGAATTAGGCATGTTAATGGTTTTTGATATAGCGCCCGAGATAAAAGGCTGAACAGACGCCATCATCCGAATGTGGTTTTCAACGGAAAGGTAACGCTTTCCAATACGACCACAAGGGCTTGCACAATCAAAAACAGATAAATGTTCTTTCTTGAGATGAGGTGCACCCTCTACGGTCATGGTGCCACAACAATAAGCATTCGCAGCATCAATCTCTTCCGCTTTAAACCCTAAATGAACCAGAAGGTCAAACCGCACATCATTGAGTTGAACGTCAGTAAGCTTCAATGTTTTGCGGCAAAATTCATCGCCCAAGGTCCACCGGTTAAAGACAAATTTAATGTCAAAAGCGGCCTTCAAATTTTCCTTCAAGAGATCGATTTCCCGATCTGTAAATCCTTTGGCACGGAGGGCTTTAAAGTGAACCCCCGGCGCTCCTTCAAGAGTTCCATGGCCTACAGCATACTGAATAATGTCATCAATCTGAGCCTTTGAATATCCCAAGACTTCAAGAGCTTGAGGCACAAGACGGTTGATAATTTTGAAATAGCCGCCTCCTGCCAATTTTTTAAATTTAACCAGGGCAAAATCCGGTTCGATACCCGTTGTATCGCAGTCCATGACAAGCCCAATGGTGCCTGTCGGGGCAATACAGGTGGCTTGCGCATTCCGATAGCCATGTTTTTTACCAAGCTCCAGCGCCCGGTCCCAGGCATAACGCGACGCCTTTAAAAGGGTGGGACACGGGCAGTCTTTTTCTTCTAAGGGAACAGGGGCAATCTCAAGGCCTTCATAACCTTGATGTTCCCCATGAGCCGCACGGTGGTGGTTGCGCATCACCCGTAACATCTCTTTTTCATTTAATTTATAGTGTTTGAAAGCCCCAAGCTCCCCCGCAATCTCCGCAGAAGTGGCATAGGATACACCGGTCATCAATGCTGCAATAGCTCCAGCTACTGCTCGCCCTTCTGGACTCCCATAAGGAATGCCAGAAGCCATTAAAAGGCCGCCGATATTGGCATAGCCGAGCCCTAAAGTCCTGAATTCATAAGAGAGTGTAGCAATTTCTTTGGAAGGAAATTGGGCCATCATGACGGAAACTTCAAGAGCCAAGGTCCACAAACGTACCGCATGCTCAAAAGCTTTAGTATCAAAATGAAGATCACCTGCTTTGACGGATTTTCCTTGATGGTTCATAAAGGCTACGAGGTTAAGAGACGCAAGATTACACGCCGTATCATCCAAAAACATGTACTCAGAGCAAGGATTGGAAGCTCGGATCCGCCCTGATTCCGGACAGGTATGCCATTCATTAATGGTAGTATCATATTGAAGCCCCGGATCAGCAGAGGCCCACGCTGCATGGCCGATTTCATTCCATAAATCACGCGCATGGAGCGTTTTTTGAACATTTCCATCTGTTCTCGACAAAAGATCCCAGTCTTTACCTTCAACAACCGCATGGAGAAACTTATTCGTCACCCGCACAGAGTTGTTGGAATTTTGACCTGACACTGTCCGATAGGCTTCCGAATCCCAATCCGTATCATATTCAAGGAAATCCATATGGGTATAGCCTTGACGAGCAAATTGTATAATGCGTTTGCAGTAATTTTCAGGAATCTGCATACCGCGGGCATTTTTTATGGCTTGGAAAAGAGAAGGATTTTCTCGTGGATTAAACCGTTCATCCCCTTGACCTTCCTGGCATGCAGCAAGAATGGCAGAGAGGTATTTTTTAGCAATTTTTGAGCCCACAACCAGATCAAGAACCTTTTGTTCTTCTAAAACTTTCCAATTCACAAATTCTTCAATGTCCGGATGATCCACATCCACCACTACCATTTTAGCGGCCCGACGTGTTGTACCGCCTGACTTAATGGCTCCCGCAGCTCTATCACCAATTTTTAAAAAACTCATCATTCCCGAGGAAATGCCGCCTCCAGAGAGGGGTTCGCCTGAGCCTCTTAAGTTGGAGAAGTTAGAACCCGTTCCGGACCCATATTTGAACAGGCGCGCTTCCCGCACCCACAAGTCCATAATTCCCCCTTCATTCACCAAGTCATCGCCAATGCTTTGAATAAAGCAGGCGTGGGGTTGAGGATGTTCATAGGAAGAAGTGGAAGCTATTAATTTACCAGTTTTATAATCAACATAGAAATGACCTTGGGCCGGACCATTAATTCCATAGGCCCAAAAAAGACCTGTATTAAACCATTGGGGAGAATTTGGGGCACACAACTGTGAACACAGCATATAACGCATTTCATCATAATAAGCCTTAGCATCCACTTCACTGTCAAAATAGCCGCCCTTATAGCCCCAATAGGTCCAGCAGCCAGCAAGACGATCAAAAACTTGGATTGCAGTCATTTCGCTGCCATAGCGCTCCTTTTCAGGAAGCTTAGAGAGAGCGGCTGTATCTGCTTCTTTACGCCAAAGCCAAGAGGGAATACCTTCCTCTTTCACCACTTTTAATGCATGGGGGACGCCGGCTTTCCGAAAGTATTTCTGGGCTAAAACGTCACCTGCTACCTGAGACCAAGAGGCAGGAACCTCGATCCCTTCAAGGTGGAAAACAATCGATCCATCAGGATTGCGGATTTCACTATCGGTTTTCCTAAAGTCAAAGGAGCTGTAAGGATCGGTGCCTTCAGTGGTAAAGTGACGCGTAATTTTCATGAAAGAGCCCTCTTCTCACGTAGATATTGATGGTATAACGATTTTTGGGTGCTAATGCTAAGCCTTTATAACTATAAAAATTTCCCCTCCCAGGTCAATTTTATTTTTTGCTTAAATCCAAACTTTTACACTTGACATCACTTAAGCCCTTGAGAGTGGACAAAACCTTTTGAAAATGCCATAGTACGCATCGAAAATGGAGCCAATATTTATGTTATGGATAAAGCTATTAACCTGGTTTAAAGGCGAACTTGTTGGTGAAGATTCTTTTGGGAATCGTTATTATCGAGAAAAAGGCCCTGAAAGCCTTCAGGAGCGCCGTTGGGTTATTTATAAAGGCCTGGCTGAAGCCTCAAAAGTCCCTGCTGCATGGCATGGTTGGCTTCACCATATGTTAAAAGCACCTGCCCCCATTAGCACTGAAGAAAGGTGGCCTTGGGAAAAAAAACATCTTCCCAACCTTTCAGGAACTCCCTATGCTTACCGCCCTAAAGGACACTTTTTTTCTAGAGGGAAACGAAAACCCGCCACGGGCGATTATCAAGCGTGGCACCCTCAGGAGGTAAAAAAATGAAAACGAACGTACTCGAAGTTACGATGGGCGCTGTTATCCTGGTTGTTTTTGCCTTTTGTATTATTTTTGCTTATTCAACCAGCCAGTGGCAGCCCTCCAAGGGATATGAAGTCATTGCAAGGTTTGATCGTATCGATGGGATTGTGCGTGGCAGCGATGTGCGCTTAAGTGGCGTGAAGGTGGGCACCATTAAAGATCTACATCTGGACCCTAAAACTTACCTTGCGGTTGTTCATTTAACCTTAGAACCTCATGTAAGTCTCCCCACCGACAGCGCCGCTGAAATTGTCAGCGATGGCCTTTTGGGCGGGAAATATCTAGCTCTCGTTCCCGGTGGAGAAGACGCTAATATTGCTCCAGGGGGTGAAATTGTTCACACCCAATCAGCGGTGAGTCTTGAGTCTCTTATTGGGAAATTTATCTTTAATGCTCAGGAGAAAAAGGAAGAGGCGGTCCAGTGATCAGGGGTTTGACCTTTTTTCTCTTCCTTCTCCTTCAAAGCCTTAGCCTTCCCCTTTATGGACAAACCATGGATGCCCTTTTAGATGAGCTTGCGATGTCAGATGCCGATCAAAAGGAAAGCGAGCTGCAAGACCATAAAAAAGATAATACTGCTCCCGCTCCCCTGTCCTCAACAGACATCACGGGCCCTCCTGAAGAAGATGCCTTTGCTCAAGAAAAAAACATCATCACCAATGGGGTAACACTCCAAGGTCTTGATAAACAAACAGGACGTGTGTTTATCATTGATGCTCCTCTCGGCAGGTCTATTGAATTTGGCACCTTAAAAATCGTTGTAAAGCATTGTGAAAAGGCTCCCCTTGATGACCGTCAAGAATCCATGGCCTTTATGGTCATTTCCGAAGAAAAACCCGTCGGCACACTGCAGAATCTTTTCTCAGGATGGATGTTCGCCACCTCTCCAGCTCTTTCTGCCATGGACCACCCCACTTATGATGTGTGGGTCAAAGAGTGTAAGGCACTTCCAAAGATTTAATGAAGCAACTGACTGAAATCAATAATATGGGTAAAGTAATTGCTTTCAACAACAGCGTCCTCAACGCCATTAACATGTATAAGAACAGGGCAGCTTGCAAAGCCTTTTAAAATATTTAACCGGTTCAGTTTTTCTTTCATCTCTGGAATGATCTCTGACTTAATTTCTCGTTTAGAAAATTTAACCTCACAGACAAACAAAACATTAAAACGTGTCTGAATAAGGTAATCAATTTGACATCCTTGCTGTGTGGATGTTTTTCGCTGAAAAAAAGGGTTATCTGCAACCAAATCCTCTGGTTTGACATCTAAAATATTCTTAATAAGATTACGGTTTTTCAAAACCAAATTTTCAAATTGTAAGCCCATAATCGTATCCCACCCAGGTAAACTGGATATAGATAATGTCATTAAACTCATCTCGAGAAATCTTGCTTCTATTGTGAGAAACGTACTTAAGGTAAAATCTTAGATAATTATCACTTAATCGAAAATGACTCAGGCGCGAGTCCTTCCCTGTTTTAAGATGCCACGTAAAATCGCGCGAAATAAAGCCTGCACTCATTAAATCAGCAAGATACTCACTTAAAACGCCACTCTTAGGATAATTCAAATTTTCATGAATTTTATTGAATTCCAAAGTGCCTTTTGCAAGGGCTTCTATAATCTTTTTATAGATCTCGCTTCGACGCGTAAAAAGATCATGGAATATAAGGTCAAATTCATTAACAAGAATTCCATCTTTTCTAAAACAAAGATTCTTGATATTTTCATCAGCATTCAATTTTGACTTTATTTGCTCAAGATACCAGGGGGTCCCTCCTGTTACGGAGAGAAGTTTGAATTTTTCATACACAGATCCCCTAAACCCTTGAACTTCGAGAAGCCTATTGCAATCGCTCAAGGGAAGTTCTTCTAAGGTCAGATAAAGAGAGATGCGCCCGAAGAAAGCGGTGCTACGAATAATATTTTGCTCAATCCAAGTAGAAACTGACCCGCATAGAACAAGAATGAGTTCGGAATTTTTTTTGAATTCCATATCCCAAGCATTCTTAAGTTTTCCTATAAAGGTAGGATCCTTGAACCCCATCCAAGAAATTTCATCGAAGAGGATAATAACGCGTCCTTCTCGAACTTGACTTGCAAGAAGTGTAAAAAGATCTGCCCAATCTGCAGCTTGAAGCCCTGGAAGTCCCAGCTGTTTGCCGAGTTGTTGAGCAAAAACATCACGCTGAGCTTGAGCTGTTACATGGTCTGTTGGGGGAATTCCTGAAAACCGAAGAAATTTTTTATCTTTGGCAAACTCTTCTATCAAGCGGCTTTTCCCAATCCGCCGCCGTCCTCTGACAACAACGAGACTCGCACTCTTTTTACTGATAAGTAAATTCAGATCCTTAAGTTCTTTTTTTCTACCAACAAAGGGAGTTTCAAGCATTGTGTTCTCTTTCTAAGTTGCACATAATCTAAAATTCTATGTTATGTGCAACTTTTAAGAGGAGAATTTGGCTGCACATAATCTTGATTTTGATATTATGTGCAACTTAAAAAAGAGAAAATTGCCTTTCCAGGCACTGCGAAACCTTGTAGAATTAAAGCTCTATTATTAAACTGCGAGGGTTTTATGTATATTCCACGTCACTTAGAAGAAAGAATTGGCCATTTAGGTAGTCGGTTTAAGAGTGTCCTCGTCTTAGGAGCGCGACAGGTCGGAAAGACAACCCTTCTTAAACACCTGATGCCAAACGCGCCCTATTTTGTCTTTGATCCTGTTCAGGATTTGTATGGCGCCCGCCAAGATCCTGATATGTTTTTAAAGTCATATACGCCGCCCCTTATACTAGATGAAGTTCAGTATATCCCAGAAGTTCTGTCCGCAATAAAGCGGTTTGTTGATGAATCGAATCAAAGGGGTCAGTATTATTTAACGGGATCTCAGAATTTTGCAGCCCTTCGCCACATTTCAGAAAGCCTTGCAGGTAGAGTCGCCATCATTGAACTCGACCCTCTCACCATTTATGAACAACTCTATGTTTCAAGTCACCAGTCTTGGCTGAAATGCTACCTTCAGAATCCAGCTCATCTTTTGTCATCAGATCTGAAATTACTTGATATGGATCTGCTTAACGCTATTTGGCAGGGGGGGTTTCCCGGGACGATTGGATTTTCCACGGCTGATTTCCATGATTTTTTTAACTCCTATCTTCAAACTTATGTAGAAAGGGACGTTCGCATGCTCACCGAGGTGCGAGATTTATCTCTGTTTTCTCGATTTATTTCTCTTCAAAGTGCGCTAACAGCGCAAGAAATGAATTCTTCTAAATTAGGCAGGGAGATTGGGATTGCCCCACAAACAGCCCAAGAATGGACTTTTATTTTAGAAAATAGTTATCAATGGATTATGATCCCGCCGTTTTCTGGAAATTTAATCAAGCGTTTATCAAAAAAGCCCAAGGGCTATTTTACGGACACAGGGTTTGCTTGTTATTTGATGCGGATTAATAGTCGCGATTCCCTTCTTGGACATCCTCATTTTGGACACTTATTTGAAACCTTTTGTGTGAATCAAATTTTGCGCACCCTTAAAACCTTTGGAAAAGCCTTTAATCTTTACCATTGGCGCACGTCGGGAGGGGCGGAAGTTGACTTAATTTTAGAAATGGATGGAATTCTCTATCCTATTGAATTTAAATCTAAAACTAATCCCACTCGCAGAGATACTCAAGGTTTGGTTCAATTTATGACGGATTATGCGCATTTAAAGATTGCTCCCGGCTTAATTATCCATGGAGGCGACAAAGCATATAAATTACAAGAAAACATCATCGCCATTCCTTGGCGCGGGGTCTTCCTTGAAAATCAGTGAAATAACTGAATCGAAGCTCTTTCACTGTTCATACTATTTTACGCCGCCTCTTCTTGAAGGCGGGAAGCGAGCCATTTTTCGAGCCAATGGATGTCATACTCTCCACTCACCACATCGACAGCTTCCGCCAAGTCACAGTGGAGGGGGAGCAGGGTATTCACTCCAGTGATAACATATTCGTGAAGGGCTCTGCGAGCACGCTGGATGCACTCTTCCCGGGTATCTCCATGAACAACAAGCTTGGCAATCAAACTGTCATAATGAGGGGGAATTTGATAGCCCTGGTACACATGGCTATCTACACGAACGCCATAGCCGCCCGGCGTGAGATAATCATTAATTTTTCCAGGAGATGGGATAAAAGTGTTCGAATCTTCCGCATTGATGCGACACTCAATGGCATGTCCTTTAAAGGTGATCTCTTCTTGGCGGAAGCTTAAAGGAAGACCTGCCGCCACACGAAGTTGCTCGCGCACTAAGTCAATGCCTGTGATCATTTCCGTAATAGGGTGCTCTACTTGAAGGCGTGTGTTCATTTCCATGAAATAAAATTCACCATCTTCATATAAAAACTCAATAGTTCCTACACCGCGATAACCCAGCTTTTTAATAGCCTTTGTCACCACTTTCCCTAACTTTGCGCGCACTTCAGGAGAAATGGCAGGGGATGGTGCTTCTTCCCATACCTTTTGGTGGCGACGTTGAAGTGAACAATCCCGCTCTCCTAAATGGGCCACATTTCCATGATTGTCTGCAATTAATTGCATCTCAATGTGACGGGGATGGCTTAAGTATTTTTCCATGTAGACTTCATCATTGCCAAAGCAAGCTTTTGCTTCAGCACGCGCCAGGCGGAAAGATTGCTCAATTTCTGCAGAATTGTGGGCAACTTTCATCCCCTTGCCACCACCACCCGAGGCCGCTTTAATCAAAACAGGATAGCCAATACGTACTGCAACCTCATCTATGTCCCCTTGAGGATCCAAAGCCCCTTCTGAGCCTGGAACAACAGGGATTCCAAGCTCAAGCGCCGTTTCCTTTGCGGTGATTTTATCTCCCATCAAACGGATATGCTCTGGCGTTGGTCCAATAAAGACCATTTCGTGCTCTTCCACCATTTCTGCAAAGGTGGCATTTTCTGAAAGAAAGCCCACCCCCGGATGAATGGCATCCACACCACAAAGTTCAGCTGCAGAAAGAATAGCTTTTATGTTTAAATAGCTATCTTTTGACGCAGCAGGGCCGATACAAACGCTTTCATCAGCAAGACGCACGTGCATAGCATCGCTGTCGGCGGCTGAATGAACAGCGACAGTTTTGATTCCCATCTCACGGCAGGCTCTTAAAATACGAAGGGCAATTTCGCCACGATTGGCAATCAGAACTTTTTTAAACATAAAACACAGTCCTTTGTTGGAGAAAACTTTTTTCTACTCGAGGATAACGAGAGGCTCATCAAATTCAACAGGCTTTGCGTTTTCAATACAAATTGACAAAACCTTTCCATCGCGCGGGGCACGAATGGGATTCATTACCTTCATGGCTTCAATAATCAGAAGGGTATCACCCTTTTTGACTAAGTCTCCAGCCTTAATAAACGCAGCTGAACTCGGCTCAGCTGATAAGTAAACCGTCCCGACCATAGGAGACTTCACAGTTTCTCCTTGAACTAAAGGAGCTTCCACAGGAGAGACCTCTTTTACGGGAGTAGAGACAGGCTGAGAGGGGGCAGAAACGGCATGGGAAACAACTGACACATTACTGCGAACCACACGAATACGGTGCGTTCCAACTTGATACTCAATCTCTGTAAGGCCTGTTTCTTCGAGAAGCTTTGCTAGGCCGCGAACTGAATCATCGTCTACATTAAATTTTTCAGTCATTTACATTCCTTTTAACAAAAAATTACTTATTTTTCTTTTTATAACAAGTATTTTTTTAATTCATAAACTTCCTTAGAAATCTTTATATACCCCACTCTCAACTTTCTGGCAAGATGTCTCTGTTCACCCCCCTTTTTTCGTGTATAACAAAAGGGAAAGAGGAGAATTATGTTCGTTCATTTACGCGTCCATACGGCCTATTCCTTGCTAGAAGGTGCCTTGCCTGTAAAAAAACTGATTGCTCTTGCTCAGGAGCATCATATGCCCGCTGTTGCCATGACAGATACGGGTAATCTTTTTGGTGCTATGGAATTTTCCCTTGTAGCCCGGGACGCAGGCATTCAGCCCATCATGGGGTGTCAAATACAAATCACCTCTGAGAGGGGAGCTGCTAAAAATGAAACGGATACCCTTGTTCTCCTCGCTCAAAACCAAAAGGGATACCAAAACCTTCTTAAAATTGTTTCCCACACCTACTTACATGGCAAGGAAGGAGAAGGCCCTCAAATCGATTTTGAAAAACTGGCCCTTTGGAGTGAGGGACTTATTGCCCTTACGGGAGGGGAGACAGGAGGGCTCAATAAGCGACTCGCCCGCAGCCTTAAGGCTGAGGCTTACTTGAAAACACTTTCATCTTTATTTCAAGATCGTCTCTATATTGAAATTTCCCGTCAGGGCCCCACAACGCCTGAAAAAGAGAGTGTAGAAGAAGCTCTCATTAATCTTGCTTACCAAGAAAATATTCCCCTTGTTGCCACCAATGAAGCCTTCTTTCCTGATCCCTCAATGTATGAAGCCCATGACGCCCTCCTTTGTATTGCGGAAGGATCCTATGTCAACGAATCTAATAGACGACGGGTGACACCGGATCATTGTTTTAAATCGTCCCAAGATATGGAGGCTCTTTTTGCGGATCTGCCCGAAGCTATTGAAAACACATGTGTTATCGCCCAAAGATGCAGTTTTCTCCTGACGCCCATTGAGCCTATCCTCCCCACCTTCCCCTGTGAAGATGAAGTTAAAGAATTGCGCATTCAAGCCCATGTAGGCTTGAAAGAACGGCTTGAACACTATGTTTACACTTCTTCAATGAGTGAGGAAGAAAAAAACACCACCAAAGAGAAATACACAACACAACTTAACTACGAGTTGGACGTTATTGAGCAGATGAAATACTCTGGATACTTCCTGATCGTGGCTGATTTCATCAAATGGGCAAAATCCCAAAAGATCCCTGTCGGGCCAGGGCGAGGCTCAGGGGCTGGATCTGTTGTGGCCTGGTCCCTGACCATCACTGACCTTGATCCCTTACGATTTGGGCTCTTCTTTGAACGTTTTCTGAATCCTGAGCGGGTCAGTATGCCTGACTTTGATATCGATTTTTGCCAAGAACGTCGTGATGAAGTCATTCGTTATGTGCGCGAAAAATATGGCAAAGATCGTGTGGCTCACATTATTACCTTTGGAAAACTTCAAGCCCGTGCCGTTTTGCGCGATGTGGGGCGGGTTTTGCAAATGCCCTATGGGCAAGTGGATAAGATTTGTAAACTTATTCCCAACAATCCTGCCCATCCGGTCACCTTAAAGGAAGCCCTTGAGATTGAGCCCCAACTGAAACAAATTGCCGAGCAAGAAACAGAAGTGCAACACCTTCTTGATATTGCTCAACAATTAGAAGGCCTCTACCGCCATGCTTCTACCCATGCAGCCGGCGTTGTGATTGGCAACAGACCTTTGGATGAGATGGTTCCCCTTTATTACGATCCGCGCTCACCCCTTCCTGCTACCCAATTTAATATGAAATATGTTGAGCAAGCAGGCCTTGTGAAGTTTGACTTCTTAGGCTTGAAAACCCTCACCGTTATTCAGCAAACCGTTGAAAATTTAAAAGAACTAGGTATTGAGTTGGATATCCTTTCCCTGCCTTTGGATGATGAAAAAACCTTTGATCTCCTCATTCGAGGTGAGACAATTGGCATCTTCCAGGTGGAGAGCGGCGGGATGACAGACGTTGTTCGCAAACTTAAACCCGACCGATTTGAGGAAATTATTGCTGTGGGCGCCCTTTACCGCCCGGGGCCTATGGATGATATTCCTCGCTATATCGCTTGCCGGCATGGGGAAGAAAAGGTCAGCTACCTTTATCCAGAGCTCAAGCCTATCTTAGAGGAAACCCACGGGGTTATCGTCTACCAAGAGCATGTGCTCCGCATTGCCCGTGACCTTGCAGGATATACCTTAGGCGCTGCTGATATTTTGCGGCGCGCTATGGGCAAAAAAATCAAGTCGGAAATGGATGCCCAACGCAAGCGCTTTATTGATGGCATTTTGGAAAACGTTGGCGGAACTCCAGGAACAGCTAAAATCCTCTTTGATCAGATTGAAAAATTTGCAAGCTATGCCTTTCCAAAGGCCCACGCAGCGACCTACGCATTGATTACTTATCAAACTGCCTACCTTAAAGCCCATTATCCTGTGGCTTATATGGCTGCTCTCATGACCCATGAATTACACAACACGGATAAATTAACCTTCTTTGCCCGGGAAGTAAAACGCCTCGGGATTGAATTGTTGCCCCCGGATGTAAATCAATCTCATGCCACCTTTAAAGTGGAGAGAGAGGCCATTCGCTATGCCCTCGCGGCTTTGAAAAATGTGGGGCAAGCGGCTATGGATTCCCTATGTCAGGAGCGCGAGAAAAACGGCCCTTTCAAGGATATCCTTGACCTCGTTGAGCGGGTTGATGGACGGGTCATTAATAAACGTCAAATGGAAAGTCTGATTACAGCTGGCGCTTTTGATAGCCTCTGCACCAACCGTTGCCAGTTGATGGAAAACCTTGAGATTTTGCTCCGTTATGGAAATGAGGATAAACGGCCTCAAGGCTTATTCGGAAGGGACGTCACCCGTCCCCAATTAACTTCCTGCGATGAATGGGGGCCGCTTGAAAAGCTCCGCCATGAGTTTGCTGCAAT
>JAKFXB010000004.1 GCA_021731585.1 Alphaproteobacteria bacterium | reverse complement strand
ATTCAAGAACGTCCTGTTGCCATCGATGGGAAAGTTGAGATTCGTCCCATGATGTATCTTGCCCTTTCCTATGATCACCGCATTATTGATGGTAAAGAAGCAGTCACCTTTTTGGTGCGCGTCAAAGAATGTCTCGAAAACCCAGAACGTATTTTATTGGATGTCTAAGAATGGATAAAAACAAAGTCGACCTTATTGTTATTGGAGCTGGGCCTGGCGGCTACGTTGCGGCTATTCGGGCAGCACAACTTGGGCTTTCAGTCCTCTGTGTTGAAAAGCGGAAAACCTTAGGCGGAACGTGTCTTAATGTGGGCTGCATTCCCTCAAAAGCTCTTCTCTACTCGTCCCAAAAATTTGAAGAAGCAGGTCATCTTCTGGCCGATCATGGGGTGAAGATTGAAAAGCTTTCTCTTGATTTGAAAAAGATGATGGAGAGAAAAGAAAAGGTCGTTGAACAACTTACCGGCGGTATTGATTATTTATTCAAGAAAAACAAAGTACAGCATGCTGTTGGAGAGGCCCATATTCTTTCGGCAGAAGAAGTTAAAGTCAATGGAGAGATTTGGAAGACAAAGAACATCCTGATTGCCACCGGCTCGGAAAGTGCAAGCCTTCCTAGAATTACAGTTGATGAAAAGAAAATTGTGTCTTCAACAGGCGGCTTAAGTCTTGACCATGTTCCCGAAAAGCTGGTTGTTATTGGAGGAGGGTACATTGGCCTTGAAATGGGGTCCGTGTGGAATCGCTTGGGCTCAAAAGTTACGGTCGTTGAATTTATGGATCGTATTGTCCCTGCCATGGATCATGAAATGGGAACTGCTTTAATGAAAGCGCTGACCAAGCAAGGAATCGATTTTAAACTTTCAACCAAGGTTACGGGGATCAAAGAAGAAAAAAATAAACTTGTCCTGAGCCTTGAAGACTCTTCTGGAGGCAAGGAAAAGCTTGAGGCTAATACGGTGCTCGTGGCAACAGGACGCAAGCCCTACACCCACGGCTTGGGGCTTGAGAAGATCGGCGTTGCTTTGAATGAAAAAGGGTTTATTGCTGTTAATGACCATTATGAAACCTCCGTTTCTGGAGTCTATGCCATTGGAGATGTGATTCCTGGGCCTATGTTGGCCCATAAGGCAGAAGAAGAAGGTATTGCCGCCGTTGAGATCATTGCGGGTCAAGCGGGTCATGTCAATTATGAGGCTATCCCTGCTGTGATTTATACCCATCCTGAAGTGGCCTCCGTTGGGAAAACGGAAGAAGAGCTGAAAGCGGAAGAGCAAGGCTATAAAGTTGGAAAATTTCCTTTCTTGGCCAACAGTAGGGCCAAAGCGGTTGGAGATACGGAAGGCTTTGTAAAAATTCTTGCCGACTCCCTTACGGATCAAGTTTTAGGCGTCCATATCATAGGCCCTGATGCAGGAATCTTGATTGCCGAAGCCGTCCTGGGAATGGAATTTTCAGCCTCCGCTGAAGATATTGCCCGTACATGCCATGCCCATCCAACCTTAAATGAAGCGGTTAAAGAAGCCGCCATGGCTGTAGATGGCAGGGCGATTCATATTTGAGGACTTCCTGCGCGCGAGGTGAGGATAAAAATCACTGAAATCTCGCGACTCCCTCTAATTTTACTAAATTTTTCTCTTGCATACTTTTAATGAAATCGATAGGCTCATAATATTCGCTTCATGGTGAAGCAAACGTGGAACAAAGGCGCAGCAACGCCCCTGTCCCACTAATCACTGTAACTTACAAGGAGTCACAATGACTGATCCTAAATTAGCGCAGATTCTGCGCCATACACAAGAATTAACTTCTCAATTTTATGAGGTTAACTATCGTCTTTCTAAGACATGGCTTGAACTTGAGCTCGCCCGTGAAACATTGAAAAATATAAGAATGCAGTATGATGAGTGGAAAATAGGCAATCCTTTTATCAATGAATAAGCGCTAGAAAAGCTGAAAAGGATTGTGCATGCAGTCCTTTTCAGCCCCTTCAAGATTGCAGGACAATAGGAAAAAACTCTTGCAATTATACGCCAATGGAGTACAATAGACTATGAAAGTCACGATAAAAACAACAAAGGTTTACGAAAAGTGCATTTCAAAACTTCTTTCGGAGGAAGCGCGTCATGAAATGGAAGATCAAATTGCACTTGATCCCTTAAATTGGCCAGTTATTCGTGGTACTGGTGGAATAAGGAAAGCTCGGTTTTCGAGAGATGCTTTGGGGAAGCGTGGAGGAGGAAGAGTATGTTATTTGTACATTACAGTTTATGAAACTCTTTATTTTCTTACAGCTTACGCAAAAAACGATAAAGAAGATTTATCAGAAAATGACAAAAAGCAAATGAGAAAACTTGTTGAACAAATTTTAGATGCTATAGGAGATATATGATGTCAAAGCAATCAAAGATGGTTGAAGCCCTTCAAGAGGTTTTGGAAGATGTTAAAGGAACAAAACTCCTCAAGGAGAGAGCTGTTAATATAGAGGACGTTGATGTCTACAAAATACGGCAAAAGTACCACCTAACTCAGCTTGAATTCTCTCAGATGTTTGGCTTTAGTCTTCGCACGCTACAACAATGGGAACAAAAACGCCGTCGGCCTCATGGAGCAGCGCTCATTCTCCTCAAGGTTGTTGATTATGCTCCTGACATCGTGAGTAAGGCCCTTCATCATTAAGAGTGCGCAAGCCTTGCACCTGCTGGTTTTGAAGAAGATCTTCGTATGTCACTCTTTTTTGTCCTCTTCCCCCCACTGAACTGTCGTGATAAATTCAAGAAAAAGGGGAGATGTCTATGCAGGGGACCAACACAAAAACAAAGTGGGGTGGTGTGGCTCAGCTTTTTCACTGGGGAATGTTTTTGCTCATTATAGGCCAATATACTTTAGCTTATACAATGCTGAGTTTGCCGAATTCAGATGAAAAATTTTCTCTTTTTGCCTGGCATGAACAGATGGGCGTGACTCTGTTTTTGCTTGTTTTTATTCGCCTATGGTGGCGCGAGCATAGCAATTTACCGCAAAATATAGACACAGCACCTGAGTGGACTCAGTTTTTGAGTAAACTCAATATTTGGGCTCTTTATTTTCTTTTGTTTGCTTTCCCTTTGTCGGGGTTACTGATGACAATTTTGGGAGGCCATTCCGTGAATTATTTTAATCTCTTTACGATTCCTGCGCTTATGCAAGGGCCAAATGAAATTGCGAAAATCTTACTCACTTTACATATCAGTTTTTCTTACGCCCTTTATGGTTTTGTAGGGCTTCATATTCTTGGCGGCCTTTTTCACCACTTTTACCTGAAGGATAAAGTTCTCACGGGAATGCTTCCTCACAATTAGCTAATTTCACACCCCCGCATGCGGGCACAAGTAAAGTTTGTTCCATAGGTTTTGGGAGGCGCGGAGTTTTGGCTGGGATTGTATATTTTATATTTAAACCCCTTTGATTTTGCATATTGAAGGGCTTCTTCTAAGGAGGGAAAGGAAAGCTGGAGCTCTTCCTTCATATCAACGGAGGAGACCCATCCCATAAGCGGATCAGGTTTTAAGGGGTCGCGGGTTTCAAATTCCACCCGCCACGCCTTTGATCTTCCTTTTCCGGCTTGCATTGCCGATTGACACGGTTGATAAATACGGACTGTCGTCATAGGCTTTCTCCTATGATAAGATTAACATAAAGTTAGGATTAAAGTAAGGCAAAGATGACACAAAATACCTCCTCTTCTTCCATTGCACGGCGCGGTTTTATGTTGGTTCTCTCTTCTCCTTCGGGGGCGGGGAAAACAACGATTGCGAGAAAAGTTCTTGAGAGCGAAAAAGAACTCGTTCTTTCAATTTCCGTGACAACGCGCCCTAAAAGAAGTTCGGAAAGAGAAGGGAGCGATTATTTTTTTGTGGATGAGTCCACCTTTATCCAGATGGTAAAGAATAACCAGTTTTTAGAACATGCCCAAGTTTATGGTTACCATTATGGGACCCCACAAGCTTCTATAGAAGAACTTCTTGCTATGGGCACGGAAGTTCTTTTTGATATTGACTGGCAAGGAACCCAACAATTAAAGCAGACAGCCTTAAATGATTTGGTCAGTGTTTTTATTCTTCCCCCCACCTTAAAGGATCTTGAAAAGCGCCTTTATATCCGTGGGGAAGATTCGGAAGAAGTTGTCAGAAAACGCATGAGACAAGCCCAACATGAATGCAGCCACTGGGCGGAATACGACTATGTGATTGTTAATGAGACGCTGGAAGAGAGTATTCAAAAGGTACGTTCTATTGTTCAGGCTGAGCGTTTGAAAAGGCGCCGGCAGATTGGCCTTGCGAATTTCGTTAATCGGTTGCGGGAAATAGAAAAACAATGAAGGGAAAGAAATCCTTCCTTGTTTTTTTACTTCTTTCTATTTTCATTTGCCTCGGTTTAGGCACATGGCAAATTTATAGAAAAGCGGAGAAGGAGACACTTCTTCATAGCTTGGAGAGGACTCAGAAAGCCTTCCCAGAAAATCTTGATTCTGTGAAGGCAGCAAAAGCCCTTCAGCCCATTTTTGCCCAAGGGCATTTCCTTGCTGAAAAAACAATTTTTCTTAAAGCTAAAACCCATCAAGGGAAAAGCGGGGTCTATATTTTAAACGTTTTTCAAACCCAGGGAGGAAAATATCTTCTTGTGCAACGAGGATGGGCATCTCATGAGATTACGGCGCTTCCGCAAGGGAATTTAAAAGTAGAAGGCGTGTTAAGAGCGCCTGCACCGCCCACCTATTTTCAACCTCTCAATAACCCGCCCACCTATTTTTGGATAGATTTGCCTCTTCTCTCTCAGACGTTAAATATGCCTCTTTTGCCTTATTATCTTGTGGCAACTTCTTCCTTTGATGCAGAAATTTTCCCTGTAAAACCCTTTCCTTCCCTTACTAATAATCACCTTCAATATGCCCTTACGTGGTATTTTCTTGCAATTGCCCTCGGAATTATGCTTTTGTGGCATAAATATTTTTATTTAAAAAGGTGAATGATGACTGTTAAAATTACAACTCTTGATAATGGTTTACGTATTATTACTGATGATATTCCTGGAATTCTTTCCGCAAGCCTTGGGTTGTGGGTCGATGTGGGGGCTCGTTATGAGTCGCCAGAAGTGAATGGAATTTCCCACTTTTTAGAGCATATGGCTTTTAAGGGGACAACCTCTCGTTCTGCAAAACAAATTGCTGAGGAAATCGAAAATGTGGGTGGCCATTTGAATGCCTACACCTCAAAGGAAAACACAGCCTACCATGCGCGTGTTCTTGAAAATGATGTGCCTTTAGCTTTAGAAATCATTGCGGATATTATCCAAAATTCAACTTTTGAGCCTGTGGAAGTTGAGCGGGAGCGGGAAGTCATTCTTCAAGAAATTGGCCAGGCCCATGACACACCCGATGATATTATCTTTGATTATTTCCAAGAAACGGCTTTTCCCAATCATCCTTTAGGGCGTCCAATTCTAGGGAGCCCAGATAATGTGCGCAGGATTCAGCAAGGTGATTTGAAAAAATATATGACCCAAGAATACAGCGCTGCTCGTATGATTTTTGCCGCGACAGGAGCTGTGAAACATGAGCAGATTGTGGACCTCTGTCAAAAGCATTTTGCTAAGCTTTCTAATCATGAAACAAAAAACTATGAAAAATCCAGTTATCAGGGCGGTCACTTTTTTCAAAATCGTCAACTGGAGCAAGTCCATCTTTTGTTGGGATATGAATCCTGTCCTTATGGCCATCCTGACTTTTTCCCCCTTTCTGTCTTTTCAAGTTTGTTGGGGGGCGGCATGTCATCTCGCCTTTTCCAAGAAGTGCGAGAAAAGCGCGGTCTTGTGTATTCCGTCTACTCCTTTAACACATCTTTCCGGGATGCGGGCGTCTTCGGCATTTATGCAGGCACAGGCGAAAAGCAAGTTGATGAGCTGCTTCCCACCGTTAAGAATGTCTTAGAGACCTTTCCGAACACCCTTGAAGATAAAGAACTCGATCGCAGTAAAGCCCAGCTGAAGGCAGGTATTTTGATGTCCCTTGAGAGCACGTCGAGCCGCTGTGAACAATTAGCCCAGCAAATGCTGATTTATAAACGCCATATTTCGCCTCAAGAGATCATTGAAAAAGTGAATACTGTTACCCGCGAGAATGTGATTGATGTGGCCCAGCGCTTGATTTCCAAGTCTCCCACCTTTGTTTCTATTGGCCCTGGGAAAGAGAGACGGTGGAGCTAATATAAATATTTGAAAGGGTCTTCTTTAACAATCTTTTAAGTATTTTCAGATCTAATAATATTTTGAAAATAAAAGATAAGTGAGATCCTATGGCACGACCAAAAATTTCTATTATTGGAGCAGGAGACATTGGTGGGACAGTGGCTCACCTAATCGCACTAAAAGAGTTAGGCGATATTGTTCTCTTTGATATTGTCCCTGGTTTGCCTCAAGGTAAAGCTCTTGACATTTCTGAGTCCTTTCCTATTGAACGTATAGATGTTTCTCTCGTTGGCACAAACGATTATAGTGACATTCAAAATTCAGACGTTGTGATTGTTACGGCCGGGTTGCGACGGATATCAGGCATGACGCCTTATGACTTGCTCGCAGGAAGCGCTGAAATTATTCGTGAAGTTGCTCCTAACATTAAAAAACAATGTCCGAACGCTTTCGTTATTGTTGTAAGCAATCCTCTTGATGCCATGGTATGGTTGTTTCAAAAAGAATCAGGCCTGCCTCATCAACGTGTTGTAGGGATGGCTGGTGTTTTAGATGGGTCTCGCTATAATTATTTTCTAGCAAAAGAATTCAATGTTTCTGTAAAAAGCGTAGCAGGTGAGATGTTAGGAGGACACCGAGAAATTGCTGTTCCTCTTACCCATCATTCGTCAGTTGCGGGTATTTCATTGTCAAATCTCGTCAAAATGGGGTGGATAACCCAAGAACGTTTGGATGCAATTGTTAAGCATACACGAGAAGCTGGTGGGGAGATTGCCAACCTTCTACAAACCAAAACGGCCTATTACGCGCCTGCATCTGCTACAGTGGCTATGGTGAGTGCTCACCTAAAGGATGTGAAACGCATTTTTCCTTGTGCAGTTTGGCTTAATGGAGAATATGGGATTAAAGATTTGTATTTTGGGGTCCCTATTATTCTTGGTGCGGGTGGGGTGGAAAAAGTTATTGAAATTGATCTCAGTCCAAGTGAGAAAGCCATGTTTGATGAATCTCTTGCAAAGGTAAGAGAAATGATTGATGCTGTAAGATAAGCTGAACTGCTGGTAAGTATATGAATGAGTGCTCCACGGAGAAAGCCTCGTATAACGTTCATTTCCTTTCTACTTTTTCAATAAGCTCTTTTAGGATTAAATCTTTTCTGGATTTTTTTTCTAGACCATAAGTGTTTTTCATGAGAAACTCATTTTATAAGTGTTTTTCACGAAGCATAAGCGTTTTTCATGGAAATAAAAGAAAAAAAGCAAATTTCACGCACCCTAAGCATTTTTCAAGAGCGCCTCATTCCTGAACCTCATGCTTATCTGGCTGGGTATGCAGCTCTTATGGACGCCTATGATCTTAAGGTTCCTTCCCCAGAAAAACTAGCTGCTATTAGCTCTCAGCATAAAAAATACAAGACAAAGGATTGGGACGTTTACACCTCTCGTTACACGCCAGAAGATACCCTGCAGGGTCATTTGACCTTTGCGCTTAAATATGAGGGAGTAGATTTAGCCATACTCCACGCACTTTTTCAAAAAATTTTACCTCAAGAGATTGAAGCATGGGTGAAAGCGGAACCTGTTGGAATCTACAGTCGCCGAATTTGGTTTTTATATGAATGGCTTTGTGAAAAAGAACTTTCTCTTCCCGATGCAGAATCTGGAAACTTTGTAGACGTTATTGATCCAACTCAACAATATCCTGCTCCTCCTGAGATTTCAAAGCGTCATCGAGTTCGAAATAACTTGCCTGGTGTCTTGGATTTCTGTCCTTTGGTAAGAAGGACAGAAAAGCTTGAGGCCTATGAAGCCCTTCATCTTGATCGGGAGGCCCATCAAAAGACGGGCGTCATTCATCCTGATGTCCTGGCGCGTGCGGCAGCTTTCCTCCTTCTCAAGGATTCGAGAGCTTCTTTTGCTATTGAAGGTGAGCGTCCAGGAAAAAACAGAGCTGAACGTTGGGGACGTGCCATTTCTCAAGCCGGCTTTTACCCTCTTACTCTTGAGGAGCTTTTGCGTCTTCAGCGTATAGTTATTGAGGATAAGCGTTTTGTTCCCATGGGGCTCCGACAGGAAGGAGGTTTTGTTGGTGTTCATGAACGCTTAACAGGAACTCCCTTGCCCGATCATATCTCTGCCAAATGGCAAGATCTCCCCCGCTTGATGAAAGGGCTTCTTGATGCTTATGAACGGTTTCAAGAGAATGGTTTTGATGCTGTTGTTTTGGCGGCTATGATTGCCTTTGGGTTTGTCTTTATTCACCCCTTTGCTGATGGCAATGGGCGTATTCAACGTTACCTTATCCATCATGTGTTGGCTGAACATGGCTTTACCCCTAAAGGAATTGTTTTCCCCGTTTCTGCCGCCATCCTTGAACGCATTGATGATTACAGGCGTGTTCTGGAATCCTATTCTCGACCTCGACTAGAATTTATTGAATGGCATTCAACGAAAAAAGGCAATATTGAGGTGACGAATGAAACTATTGACCTTTATCGCTATTTTGATGCCACGCGCTTTGCGGAATTCCTTTATGAGTGCGTTCATCAAACCGTGGAAAAAACTCTTCCTGAGGAAATTTCTTATCTCGAACAATATGATGCGATGAAAACAGCGATTAATGAACGATTTGATATGCCGGATTATTTGGAGGATCTTCTCATTCGTTTTTTACAGCAAAATAATGGCATTCTCTCAAAGAGAGCCCGGGAAAAAGAGTTCAGTGAACTTTCCGACAAGGAATGTCAAACTTTAGAAGTCTTATACAAAGAAATTTTCATGGCTTAAATCCCTGAGCCCCACCAGTAAATACTGACAAAAAGAAATAGCCAAACCACATCGACAAAGTGCCAATACCAAGCAGCAGCTTCAAGACCTATATGACGGTCAGAGGTAAATCGATTGAAGCGGGCTAAAAACCAGCACACCGTCAGGAAACAGGTGCCAATAATAACGTGGGCTCCATGAAAGCCGGTGGCCATATAAAAGGTAGAGGAATAAATTCCTTCCTTAAAGCCAAAGGTGGCATGCATGTATTCATAAGCTTGGACGGAGGTAAAAAGCAGCCCCAAAAGAATGGTAAAACCAAGCCCTTGGATCACTTCCTTTTTGTGATCCTTTAGAATCGCATGGTGGGCCCAGGTAATGGTTGTGCCGGATAGCAACAGAACAAGGGTATTAAAATAAGGAAAATCAAAGGGATTTAAAGGGTGAATGCCTTTAGGAGGCCAAACGCCGCCGGTGGGTTCGGTGGGGAAAAGACTCGCATTGAAAAAGGCCCAAAAAAAGGCCACGAAAAACATAACTTCTGATGTGATAAAAAGAGCCATGCCCATCTTAAGGCCAAACTGGACAGGCAGCGTATAGGTTTTTGTATCGTCTGATTCCTTGAGAACATCCCGCCACCAACCCACCATGGTAAAGAGGACGAGCCCCCCTCCCATGAAAAGCACATAAAGGCCATGGTCATGCATATACAGAACGAGTCCAAGCATAGAAATAAGGGCAGCCAGAGCCCCTACAAAAGGCCAAGGACTAGGAGCCACCAGGTGAAAGGGATGGGTTTTTTCTGCCGCCATTTTCCGGTCTCTTTTTTTGTTTTAAATCACTTTTTCTTGGTCCAAAGAGTATGAGGATCTGGTAATCCCGTGGGTCCCAAAGGGGGGTGATCAATGTTATTCCAATAAGCCACGCAATCTTTTGTGCGGTGTCCTGTTGGGATTACATAATGCCCCCATAAAAGCGTTCGATCAAGAGCTCTTACAGCGGCCACAAGATCTTCTCGCTCTTTTGCATTGGTGATAGCTTTACAAAGGGTATCGACAACAGGACTTTTAATCCCAGGATAATTTCGTGTCCCTGGCTTATCAGCCGCTTCTGAACTCCAATAAAATGTTTGTTCTTGGCCCGGGGACATGGTGTGGCCCCAAAAGTGAAGAATCATATCAAAATCCATATTAGTTTGCCGTGCTGTGTATTGAGCTGCGTCTGTTGTCCGTACAGAGGCCACAATGCCCAGTTGTTCTAAATTGCGGGCAAAGGCAAGAGCAATTTTTTCATTTTCGGGAACATTTAAAAGAATTTCAAAGGTGAAAGGCTTCCCAGTTTTGGCATTAACAAGCTTTCCGTCCTTTGTAATCCAGCCAGCTTCTTTGAGAAGGTCACGTGCTATTTTTAAATTCTCTCGGCTGCCTTTGGTAAAGGTAGGAAGGGTATAAGGTTCTTCAAACATTTCTTTAGGAAGCTGAGCGCGGAAAGATCCAAGAAGAGCTAACTCTTTCCCTTCAGGCAATCCCTTGGCGGCAAGTTCCGTATTGTCAAAAAAGCTTGTCGTCCGGGTGAGGGCTCCACGGAAGGTGCTTTTATTCAACCAGTCAAAATCAAAAACATAAGCAAGTGCTCGCCTGACTCGGGGATCCTTAAAAATTTCCCGACGGGTATTAAAGGCAAAGGCCTGCATTCCGACTTGGTGTTGGTGAGGGATTTCAACCTTATTCACTAACTTATTATGGATGGCAGGAAAATCATATTGGGCCCATTTTGCCATGTCTGATTCTTCACGGCAGTGAACATCGCCAGATTTAAAGGCTTCAAAGGCCACGGCTGCATTTTTATAAAAATCAAAATGGAGCGTATCAAAGTTAAAGTAACCCTTATTCACGGGAAGGTCTTTGGCCCAATAGTTGGGATCACGCTGGTAGATAATGGAGCGGCCGGGCTCAACCTTTGCAATTTTATAGGGTCCACTTGTTAAAATGGGGGTGAGGCCTGTTTTTTCGAAATCTTTATCCTTAAAAAAGTGTTCTGGGATCAGGAGCATCAATCCCATGTGTAAGGGCATTTCACCGTCATATTTTCCATCATCCTGGTTAAAGGTAAACTTAAGTTTGTGGTCATTAATAATCTCGACCGCCTTCACCTTTTTATAGGCCATTTGTTGGCCGGGCGTGCCGTGTTCAAGGTAGGTTTTGTAGGAAAAAGCCACATCCTTTGCCGTGATGGGGGTGCCATCTTGCCATCTGGCTTTGGGATTGATGGTAAAAACAACCCAGGAACGATCAGGGGCCATCTCAACACTGTCTGCGACAAGACCATAAAGGCTAAACGGCTCATCCGTTGCTCGCTTCATAAGGCTCTCAAACATGATATTTCGAATGCCTGCAGGAGGGGTGCCCTTAAGAATAAAGGGATTCAGGGTATCATAGGTACCGACGATGGCAAGGCGCAGCTCACCGCCCTTAGGGGCATTGGGATTGACGATGTCAAAATGGGTAAAGTTTGAAGGATATTTTAGTCCTCCATGCATCGCCATCCCATGTTGCGGGGCGGCCCCCAGAGAAGGCATAAAACAAACAAAAGCAACAAACAAAGTAACAAGAGAAAATAACTTTTTCATAATAGACCCCTTACAATACATTGGCCTTAAAGTGCATTTCTAGCCTATTTATGTAAAAATGCAAGCCTTCTGTGTGAAAAGACTCTTGAGGAAAGGGGGGTCCTTTGCGTATGATACAAAAAAACAATGAGGACCTTATGGGGGACAAAACTATAGAGAGATGTCAGATAGGGAAGATACTCGTCATTATGCTCTGCTGTTTCCTTTCCCCCCCCTCTGCCTATGCGGCTTTTCCAAAGCCGTGGCAGATGTATTATCAAGAGCCAGCAACACCGGTGATGGAATATTTGTATGACTTTCATGCGACCCTGCTGTGGATTGAAGGGTCTATCGTTCTTCTTGTCGCCATTCTTTTAATCTTTGCCATTGTACGGTTTCGCGCCTCTCGCAATAAAACCGCTTCAAAAACTTCCCATAATACCTTGCTTGAAATTATTTGGACCGCTATTCCCGTCTTGGTCCTGGTGTTCATTGCTTTTCCGTCTTTCAAGCTTTTATACATGATGGATGTCACCCCCAAATCAGATTTGACCATTAA
The DNA here is from genome assembly GCA_021731585.1 of Alphaproteobacteria bacterium. Lineage (GTDB taxonomy): Bacteria > Pseudomonadota > Alphaproteobacteria > UBA9655 > UBA9655 > UBA9655. The sequence goes on along the minus strand of JAKFXB010000004.1, from coordinate 9,112 downwards.
AGCCATTGGCAATCAATGGTATTGGACCTATGAATATCCCGACCAGGACATTCGCTTTGACAGCAACATATTGGCAGAGAATCAACTGAAACCCGGTCAATTTCGTTTGTTAGAAGTTGATAATCGGGTTATGGTGCCTACCAACACTAATGTTCGCGTGATTACAACCTCAACGGATGTGCTGCACAGCTGGGCCGTGCCGGCCTTTGGGGTAAAGCGGGACAGTGTGCCAGGACGCTTGAACGAGACCTGGTTCAATGTGAAAAAAGAAGGGGTTTATTACGGCCAATGTTCAGAACTTTGTGGGATAAAACATGGTTTTATGCCCATTGTGGTTGAGGCCGTATCACCTGAGCAATTTAAACAATGGGTCGCTTCTAAGAAAAGTGCCCCCCAAACCCATAGTGGAGGATAACCCCGATGGCCTATGCAGCGACGGCTGACCATGTGTATATAGACGATCACCCAACCGGGTGGCGGCGCTGGCTGTTGTCCACCAACCATAAGGATATTGGGACGATGTACATCCTTTTTGGGGCCTTTGGGGCTCTTTTTGGGAGTGTCCTGTCTCTTCTCATTCGCCTGCAACTGGCTCATCCGGGAGGGACGCTTTTGGCGGGCGACGAGTTTCAAATTTATAATGTGGTCATTACGGCTCACGGTCTTTTGATGATTTTCTTTTTTGTCATGCCTGTCCTTATCGGCGGTTTTGGCAATTGGTTTGTGCCCTTGATGATTGGTGCGCCGGACATGGCCTTTCCCCGCCTCAACAACATTAGCTTTTGGCTGTTAATTCCCTCCCTCATTCTCTTGACCCTTTCCATTGTTGTGGGATCAGGAGCTGGCACGGGTTGGACTTTTTATCCCCCTCTGAGTAGTGTCGGCCAGCCGGGGGCGGCCGTGGACTTTATGTTGGTGAGTTTGCACCTCGCAGGAGCCTCCTCCATTTTAGGGGCCATTAACTTCATCACAACCATCTTCAATATGCGTGCGCCTGGAATGACCATGCACAAGGTGCCGCTTTTTGTGTGGGGAATTCTAGTAACGGCCTTTCTTTTGCTGTTGGCCGTTCCTGTTTTGGCAGGCGCCATTACCATGCTTTTAACGGATCGGGGCTTTGGGACCACATTTTTTGAGCCGGCAGGTGGAGGTGATCCCCTTTTATTCCAGCATCTTTTTTGGTTTTTTGGGCATCCGGAAGTATACATTATGATATTGCCCGCCTTTGGCGTGATCAGTCAGGTCATCTCCACCTTTGCCCGCAAGCCCGTCTTTGGTTACTTAGGAATGGTCTATGCCATGGTTTCCATAGGCGTTATTGGCTTTGTGGTGTGGGCTCATCATATGTTTGCAGTGGGCTTAGACGTGAATGTAAATGCGTATTTTACAGCCGCAACTCTTATTATTGCTGTGCCTACGGGCATTAAGATTTTTAGTTGGATTGCCACCATGTGGGGCGGTTCTCTGACCTTTGAAACACCTATGCTGTATGCCATCGGCTTTATTATCCTCTTTGTGATTGGCGGCGTGACAGGCGTGACTCTTGCCAACGGCGGCGTGGATATCTCCCTCCATGATACCTATTTCGTTGTGGCCCATTTCCACTATGTTCTCTCTATGGGCGCCCTTTTCGGCATTTTTGCAGGATTTTATTATTGGTTCCCCAAGATGACAGGAAAAATGATTCCCAATTGGATGGGCAACATCCATTTTTGGATTACCTTTATTGGCGTTAATGTGATCTTCTTCCCCATGCATTTCCTGGGTCTTGCTGGTATGCCGCGCCGCATACCTGATTATCCCGACGCTTTTTCTGCATGGAATTATGTGGCTTCGGTGGGAGCACTCATGACGTTTGCAGGAGCCATTTATTTTGCTTTTATCGTTTTTTACGGCTTCAAATGGGGTAAAAAAGCCTCCGCCAATCCTTGGGGGGAAGGAGCCACCACCCTGGAGTGGACATTGTCCTCGCCGCCACCGTTCCATACCTTTGAAACCCAGCCTCATATATCATGACCCTTCAGGACAAATCTACCCCATCTGCTGAAGATTATTGGAACTTACTCAAGCCGCGCGTGATGTCGCTGGTTGTTTTTACAGGCGTTGTGGGCCTTCTCCTTGCGCCAGGGACTATTCATCCTCTTATCGGTTTTGCCGCAATTCTTTGCATTGCCGTTGGGAGCGGGGCTGCAGGGGCTATTAATATGTGGTATGAGCGGGACATTGATGCCCTGATGGACCGCACAAAAAACCGTCCTCTTCCTCAAGGGCGCCTTCAGCCAGGCGAAGCTTTGGGCTTTGGGGTGACCCTTGCCCTTGGATCAGTTCTTGCGATGTATACCTTGGTGAATTTTTGGGCCGCCTTTTATTTGGCCGTGGCCATTCTTTTTTATGTCTTTGTGTACACAATTTTTCTAAAGCGCCGTACGCCGCAAAACATTGTAATTGGCGGTGCTGCAGGCGCTCTTCCTCCTGTGATTGGATGGGCGGCTGTGATGAATCAGACATCTCTTTTGCCCTGGATTTTATTTGGAATTATTTTTCTGTGGACGCCGCCGCATTTCTGGGCGCTAGCTCTGTATCGATCCGAGGATTACAAGCGGGCTAATGTCCCTATGCTTCCTGTTGTGGGAGGCATTGAAGGTACAAAAAACCAAATTCTTCTTTATACGTGTGCTCTTGTTCTTTTAAGCTTTTTACCCCTTTATCTTGGGGATCTTAGCTGGATTTACGGAGGAGTTTCTTTAGGTTTAGGTCTTGTTTTTATTGGGGGGGCGTTAAAGGTTAAATACTCCTCTCTGCCAGCGGACAGTTTGCGCCTCTTTTTTTATTCCATAGCTTATCTTTTTCTTTTATTTACAGCGATGCTTTTGGATAGGGTGATCTTATGATTCAATCAAAAAATAAAGCACTCTTTTGGACCCTTTTAGGGCTTTCCCTTCTTTTTTATGGAGCCGCCTGCGTTTATATGAAATGAAGGAAAAGAAACGCTCGACTCTGATTATTCTCCTCAGTTTAGCCTTTGGCATGTTAGCCCTGACCTTTGCCTCATCGGCTCTCTTTCGTCTTTTTTGTGAGAAGACGGGTCATGGTGGTACAACCCAAGTTGCTCGAAGGATGCCTACACGCGTTGAGAATCGGGTGATTACGGTGCGGTTTAATGCAGATACCCAGCGGGACCTTCCTTGGGAATTTAAGCCTCTTCAAAAGCAAATTACCGTCAAAGCCGGGGAGGTAGGGCTTGCCTACTACCATGGGAAAAATAAATCCCCGGCTCACACCGTTGGCATGGCCACCTATAATGTCACACCCCACAAGGCGGGAATTTATTTCAATAAGGTGGAGTGCTTTTGCTTTTTAGAACAACATCTAGAAGCGGGACAAGAGACCGATTTTCCCGTACAATTTTTTATTGATCCCGATATTGTAAAAGACCACACCATGGATGATGTGGATACGATTACCCTGTCTTACACATTTTTTCCTTTGGCGAAGGGCACGATCCTAAAATAACCCTTGATGCTTTAGGGTTTTTTAATATTTTTATTAGAGACTCGTATTGAAGAAAATGAAAAAGGACTGAGAATGCTTAAAATACTTCATAAAAAAAGCACCATTAAGTTTTTTTTGTTCGGATTATTATTATTTTCTTTATGTTTAGCCTACTTTGTTTTGAGAGAAACAAAAACTGTATTACTTGTAGCAGCTCCTGCTTGGGAAAATATTTTCTTCTTTCTGAATTCTTTATCACTCTTCGTAAAGCTCGTTTTTCTTGGCCTCTTCTTTCTTTTTTATCGAAGGAATAACTTGCCTCAAATCCTTTTTGTGAGCACCATTAGCTTTTTGATACTCTTTATATTCTTCCATTTCTGGGGATTCCAAAATGTTCATCACCTCCATCCAAACCCTGATTTTATTCAAGAATTATTAAAAGCTCATACCGAAATCGCACCGCTTATTTCAGCGTATGGGGTCTGGAGTTTTTCTTGTTATTATCTCTTAGCAGAGATGTGGGGAACCTTCACAATCACTTTTCTTTTTTGGGCATTTGCGAATCAAACATTTACCCTTAAGGAATCCAAGTTAAGTTATCCTTTTTTGCTTTTTATTTTTCCAAGCCTTGGGGTTCTTGTGATGAATGAACTTTTCCCCGTTATAACAAGTCCTGATTCCATCCTTGAAAATACAATGCAGTCTTATGGTTATATTTTAGTGGGAGGACTCATCCTTTTTATTTTAGGCACCTGGCTCATTAAAAAAAACAAGTTTATGGCCCTTCCCAGTTTAACTGAGGAAACAGCTCAAATACCAAAAATCAGCACATCTTTTAAGTGCACTTACTTCTTCCTCATTTTTGTCATCATTACGTCTCTTGGGTTCTGTGAAAAGCTCACAAACCTTCTTTTTAGGGTTCATCTTAAAAATTACGTTTCAACCCCTTTAGAGTACGCTCAATTCATGGCGCAGTACTCCAACTCTGCGGTATATTTTTCAAGCTTAATATTTCTGCTCACATTTTGGTTGGTGTGGAAATATGGGTGGCTAAAAAGCGCGCTCATCTTCCCTATATATTTATTTATCACGACATGCCTATTGCTGATTTACATGCACTTTCCAAGTGTTAGTCCTTCACTTAATAAACTATTCATCAGTGAATTTGCGGTTGTTTTTTGGTTTTTTACTATTCAATCCCTTATGTTTTCTGGACTCACAACTCTCTTCTTAATCACGAAAGAAATTGCTTATATTCCCCTCGCTGCAACCACAAAAGCACGTGGTAAAGGCATAATTGACTTTCTTTTTGTCGGAACTGGGGCATGGTTAGGATCATCTTTTATTTCTCTTTTTAATCTTGCTCCAATGAATCAAAATATAGAGAGTGTTCTCTTTATAATTACTGGAATAACGATTGTTTGGATACTTTCTGTTGTTTTTCTGGGGAAAATGTTCAGCAAAATAAGCTTTGCACAAAACTGAGGTTAAAATAGTAAGATAAGTGTTTCACATGTTATCAAGTTTGCGACAAATTTAGAAAATTTTTTTTCCAGAGAATAGTTTTAATGGCAATATTTTTTTCCAGATAGATGCCTGTATGGATTTTTTAATGCTCGAGATACTTAAAACTCTCATCCTAGATTTCCTAGAGTTTCCTCTCGAAACAGGTGTGCCTAGGTAAGCATCCGTATTGTGCCTATATGGCGTTTTTTGCTTGAAGGGTCTCTGTGAACTCTAATCCTTTGAAAGGTAAAGATTTTCTTAAAATGTTCCACGTGTTTCATGTTTCATTTCCTAGGGTGTGAAACGTGAAACAAATGGAACATCATCTACTAATCCCTTCTCTTTGGCTTCTTGTAATTTTCGATTGATTGTTCCAAGACCTAAGCCTGTTTCTTTAGCAATATCGCGTTGACTCAGTCCTTGTTTCCTTAGTTCAAGAACCTTATCCATGGCTTCATCTGAAGATTCATCGAACAATCCTTTTTCCCTGGCTTCTTGTAGCCTTCGATTGATCGTTGCAAGGCTTAAGCCTGTTTCTTCGGCAATATCCCTTTGACTAAAGCCTACTTTATTTAATTCAAGGACCTTATCCATTTGACAATCTTCGATATCTCGAACGTGCCATGTGAATTTTCCTTCCTCTTCTTTCAACCAAGCCTCAAAGGGAGTTGCGTCATTACCATAAAAACTGCGTGCTTTTTCATAGTGAATTTCAAATCGAGCACCCTCTCGTGGATCATAATTTTGGGGTTTGCGAAGGGTGATGATCGTATCAAGTAAATCCTCTTTCCTTGAAGTACCCCGTTGTCCCCCTGTCTTATTGGAGTGATGAATAAGAAGTACGGATATGCCGCGCCGGCGTAAGGTGAGAAACCATTCTTGAAGAGGAATCCAGCTTTCTGCTTCGTTTTCTCTGCCCCGTCGGCATAGGGCCGAATAGTTGTCGAGGATAAGGAGTTTCACATCCTTCAAATGCTCTTCAATTATCTTTTGACCTTCAGGCGTTGAAATATCAGAGATACCTTGATCTTGAAGGTCTGGAGTAATGATTGACAGATTATCTTCTTGCCCTATCTTAGCCTGCGCACTATGCACAATTTTAACAAGCCGCTCTTTCATGACCGCCAAAGGCATTTCACCATCAATAAACAAGACTTTATTTGGTTTAGGGCTCATCCACCTTTCTTGAAACATGTGGCTCCCTGTCGCAACGGTATAGGCAATCATCAACGATACATGGGTTTTTCCAATTCCTCGTGGAGCATGAATCATGGTCAGCCCCTGTTCAGGGATAATGGGGCCTAAGATCATCTCTCGCGGACGAACTTTCATGGATAAAAGATCTCTTACGTTCAAAGCTTTTAAAGTTGTGCTCTGAAGAGAGCGGTTGATTTGATGACTTACGGCTTCAAGCCCCTCTAAAACATGCAAATCATTAAAATCTGTTGGCTGGGTTGTGGTGTTTTTAAATTGAGGAAACACAACCAAACAACCATGCTTCCTAGCTGTTGCTTCAGCTTTCTCTCGCCCGACATTAATTTCTTTCCAACAGTCATTGTCACCTGCAATAACAAGAGAACTTTTGGGATAAGTCTTTTTCAACTCGTCGATAACAGGCTCCAAATTCCGTGCATCGAAAGCAATGACGGTGGCTTTTTGAGTTGCCATATAAACACTGGCCCCTGTAGCATAGCCCTCCGTAATGATAAGGGGCTGTCCGTCTTCAAGATCACCCATATAATGAAAGCAGCCTTTTTTTTGTCCCCCTGTGAGGAAGCGTTTTGTGCCATCTGCAGAAATCCATTGAAGACTCCAAAGCTTACCAGCAACATCTCTGAGAGGAATGATGAGGTAATCTTTGCAAAACCGAACGCCTAAGGGGTCAACCTTTTTTCTTTTTAAATAAGGAGACTCCCCCGTTTCAGAAAAAGTGTGCCATTTATGAAGGGCATCTAAAGCTGTTAAGAATAATACTTGTCGCCTTTGAAATCTTTCTTCTTCAGCTATTTTTTTAGCTTTTTCAATTTGTTCAAAGATCTGTTCCTTATCCAAGCCGGGAGCTTGACTGTTTTTTAAACTCCATTTCTCATGAATATCCCGGCTCCAATCGCCGAAGGCTCCGGCGAGTCCATAAAAGACATACCAACCATCCTTACGGCTCTTTTTTCCTGTGGAAAAGCGGTGAATGACGCCATCTCCTATAATCTCCTCGTTAAAGGGCACATCAGCTTGATGGATGGCCTCGATAAAATTTTGAGAATAGTTTTGATTCATGGTGATCCCTTTCAACGTCTTATGGAAGTATCGTTACCAACTTCTGCTCGAGTCATTGGTTACAAAAAAAGCCTACCCTTTTTTTCTAGAAAGTCATTTTTTTTGAATTGGCCATTTGTGACTTATTCCATATTAATCGAAACACCTCCTCTTGCCGAAAATTAAATTAACCCTTATATATAAGGAAATAGAAAAAGGAGATTCCTCTATGACTGATCGATCAAAGAATAAAACCATTTTAGGTGTTGAGCGGACGACCCTTGCTTATAGCGAAGGTCTCCGTGCTTATATGTTGAGTGTATACAATTATATGGCCATGGGACTTGGCCTTACAGGAGGAGTTGCTTTACTCGTTACCTCTTCTCCAGCTTTGCTACAAGCAATTATGCCAGTGATGTGGCTTTTTATTATCGCGCCCATAGGCCTTGTGTTCTTCTTAAGCTTTAAGATTAACACCATGAAATTTTCAACGGCACAAACCGTTTTCTGGCTTTATGCAGCCTTGAATGGTGTGGCTTTTTCCGTTCTTTTCTTGGCTTATACCTATGAAAGCATTGCGCGGGTGTTCTTTATTACAGCCGGAACCTTTGCTGCGATGAGTCTTTATGGATACACCACTAAGCGTGATTTAACGGCCATGGGATCCTTCCTCTTTATGGGACTCATTGGGCTTATCATTGCAATGGTTGTGAATATTTTTATGGCAAGCACGATGCTACAGTTTATCATCTCTGTTGCGGGTGTGCTGATCTTCACAGGCCTCACCGCTTATGATACTCAATCCATTAAGGAAGCCTACACAGAAGGAAGTTCCAGTGAAGTTGCAGGCAAGCGCGCTATCTTTGGAGCCTTGCGCCTTTACTTAGATTTCATCAACCTTTTTGTTATGTTGCTTCGCCTTCTTGGTGATCGCCGCTAAAGCAAGACCTAATAGCCAGAAGAAAGCCCCCTTCCGGGGGCTTTTTTATTTTTCTCTCTTTTTTCTTTGGTAATTCATAAAACTTATGGGGATAGAGCTAATATATAAAAAGGCTCCTAAGCTTAACGTGTACCAAGGAGCGCTGAAAAGGGCAGCGACAAAAAGAGCCACAAGGATCAGAAGGTAGCGCACATAATGGTGAGGAATAGGAACGTTTTTAATAAGAAATGTCGGGATGCGGCTGATAAGTAAAAGGCCACTTATGAATAAGATTACAGCAAAAACAAGAGAATGAGCCTCAAAGTTTTCCTCTAAAGCAAAGCTTAACATCAATGGAGACAGGGCTATGAGAGCCCCTGCAGGTGCGGGAACCCCTACGGAAAATCGTTTTTCCCAATCGGCAGAAGGGATGGAAATATTCGTGTTAAAACGTGCTAAACGCAGGGCCATACAGGTTGAAAAGAAAAGAGCGAGGGCCCATCCAGTTCCCTTCCATAGATGAAGACTATAAAGATAAATCATGACAGCGGGGGCCACGCCAAAACTGATGAAATCGGAGAGCGAGTCAAGCTCAGCGCCAAAGGCACTATCAACGCGTAAAAAACGAGCCACCCGCCCATCCAAAGCATCGAGAATGGCTGCAATCAAAATCAGACTCACCGCAACTTCCCATCGTTCACTCAGGGCAAAACGAATGGAAGTAAGCCCCGTACAAAGAGCTGTAATGGTGATGGCATTGGGGATGATGCGTACAAGGGGGGGTGGGGCTGATTTGCTGTAGACGCGTGATTTTTTCATGAGCGATTTTCTCCTAAGCGCTGGGGAGTTGTTGAGTTCAGATCCGCCAGAATTGTTTCTCCTGCAATCATGCGTTGACCTTCAATAACAAGAAGGTCAACGCATGATTGCAGGAGAAACAAT
>JAKFXB010000126.1 GCA_021731585.1 Alphaproteobacteria bacterium | reverse complement strand
ATTAAATCACCCTCTTCATAAATAAGGGCTGGTGCAATCGAATGAAGGGTCTTCTCCCGAATATCATTCCAAAAACGCATTAGATAATCGCAGTCGCGTTTGATTTCAATTTTGCTGCGAGCCATTCCGGCGGTGCGAATAATAAGGGACATGCTTTCTGGAAGTTCAATAGACTCAATAATTTCTCGCAAGCGTTTACGATCAGTCGCATTGGTAATTTTCCGGGAAATGCCGCCTCCTTTTGCCGCATTGGGCATAAGGACACAATAGCGGCCAGGAAGGGAAAGGTAAGTTGTAAGAGCTGCGCCCTTTCCGCCTCTTTCTTCTTTGGCAACTTGGACAAGCATAATTTGCCGCCTTTTGATGACTTCTTGTATTTTGTATTGGCGTGAAGGGCGAGAGCGAAGAGGACGTGACTGAATTTCCTCAACATCTTCGCCGCCCATTGTTTCGACGTCATTGTCTTGCGAAGGAGTCTCGTCAATTTCATCCGTAGTCTCAATAACCTCGCGTTCCGCCGCTAAGAGCGCTTCCCGGTCTTCAATGGGAATACGGTAATAATCGGGATGAATCTCATTGAAAGCTAAAAATCCGTGACGATTACCTCCAAACTCAACGAAGGCTGCTTGAAGGGAGGGTTCAATGCGAATAATTTTTGCTAAATAAACGTTCCCTTTTAATTGCTTTTTTGTGCTGGTTTCAAAATCAAATTCTTCAAGTTTATCTTGGTTTAAGATTGCCACCCGTGATTCTTCACTGTGAGCAGCGTCAATTAACATTTTTTTACCCATATCTAACTCCATATCTTGTCCTCTTTCGAGGAGAATATTGGCAATTAGAAACCTGGATGTTCGATTAATTCCCTAAGCGCCTCTTATGTTAATAAGGGGGCGAAAAGAGTGACCTTGTACCGGTTGAAGTGAGATCTCTTTAATATTTGTCATAACAATCTTCATCTCTTCGTTTTATCCAGTTTGATCGCTTTTTAAAATCGAATCATTCATTGGTTTCATCTTGCATTAATGTTCAAAATTTTCTTGGCGTTTTAAAAACTTAGGGCAGCATTTCATATTCATTATGGCCCTAGAACTACATCCTTACACCAAGAAGAAACTTTATCTTCATCAGCATACCTTGCTTTAAGGTCCTATACAACTTATTTCTTGCGTGTGATAAAAATGTCTCAGCTCAAAAGAGTTGTTTATTTACTTTGAGATTTAATTAACGCCGATTGAAACTTTCTTTATATTATCAAAGTAGTGAGAATCCTTAATTTTTTCAGGATCTTTTTCTCCATTTAGGTTAACTATTATCAGTTGCCCATATCCATAGCCATAATCATTTCGAAAATCATAGACGGCGCCCACAATCGCCAACTGAGCTGCATTTACCTTATCTTTGAACTGATTTAAGGCTTTCTCCACCTGATAATGGACGTTTTCAATGACCCCTTGTTTGTCATCCTTTGCTGCTTTGACATCAATAGTTTCAACTTCCTTGCGAATACCTGCAGGAAGGGAGCCGACATCACCCATGGCTGCCTTGATAGCACCACAATGGCTATGTCCTACAATCATGAGGACAGGTGTTTTTAAAACATTAACACCGTACTCGATTGAGCCTGCTGTGGTAACAAATTGGTTGCCAATGTTGCGGGCCACAAAAATGTCGTTTTCGGCGCCTTGAGAAAAGTTGTCCGTTTGAACCCGTGAATCAGAGCATAAAACCATTGTCACCCGTGGGTTTTGAATATCAAGAAACGCTTTAAAATCTTTTTCAACTTTTTGATTCGCAAAAGCTGCATTATCTTCTACCAAATCTTTTATGGCACCCTTTATCGTTTCTGTGAGAATCTTATTTTCTTCTGCATGTCCGCTTGTTATCCATAAAAAAGAGCAGAGAGTCAGAGATATAAAAAAGTTTTTTTTCATAAAAGACCTCTATAAAATGAATGTAAGAGTTCCTGTATCTTATAAAGAATAGATTAAAAATAAGTTAATCGCTAGAAATGATTCGTTCTTGGAAATCCCGTTGGAGGGAGTTTACCACCTTGAGCCCGTTTGCCAAGCCAAGGAAGGAGGTTTGTCTCAAGCCGAGTTTTCTCTCCTATCTTCCAGGAAAGACCCGCCTCAAGAGCAAAAAACTTCACGTCCGACAAACCGCCATTTTTATAGCGTTGGAGGATAACGCCCTTGCCGCGTGTCATCTCGGGGATTTCATTGGTTTTATAAATCAATAATTTTCGGTTTTCTCCAATGACGGCGATGTGTTCGCCTGTTACTTCTCGGCAAAGGAGAGCTTTTGTTCCTTCAACATTCAGAACTTGCTTGCCGCCACGGGTCTGGGCCAACACGTCCTTACGGGTGGTGATAAAGCCGCGCCCATCAGCAGAAGCCACTAAAATCTTCACCGCTTCCTGCTCAGGAGAATGAATGAGAAGCTCCACAACCTCATCCTCTTGAGCCATATCAACTACAAGGCGTAACGGATCACCCTGACCGCGGCCCCCAGGAAGTTTATCAATTGAAAGGGTGTAAAAACGACCCAGAGTGGTAAAGACCAAAAGCTTATCTGTTGTCTCTGCTTTTAGGATGAAAAGCTCCCCATCCCCTTCTTTATATTTGATATCATTGGCTGCAATGTTGTGTCCTTTAAGAGCACGAATCCATCCTTTTTGGGAACAAATAATGGTGATGGGTTCTCGTTCAACGATAGCTTCGATGGGGACAATAATATCTTCGGGGGGTTCTGCCAAAACTGTCCGCCTTTGTCCAAGGGAAGTTTTTTTGTTAAACTTAGCTTGGATACTTTTTAAGCTTTCGATTATGTTTTCTTGTTGAAGGCTTGGAGTGTTAAGAAGAGCCAAAAGATTTGTTTTTTCTTGAGAAAGATCGCCAAGCTCATTTTTAATTTCGATTTCTTCCAATTTGCGCAAACTACGAAGGCGCATGTTAAGAATCGCTTCTGCCTGTATTTCTGTAAGGCCCCATCTCTTCTGCATAAGAGGACTGGGATGATCTTCTTCCCGAATGAGACGAATCACTTCATCAATATTTAAATAAGCGATGAGATACCCTTCAAGAACGGCAAGCCTGTGTTCAATCTTGTCGAGGCGAAAACGTGTGGTTCGCTCAAGGATATCTAAACGATGGAGGTAAAAGGCCTCCAATGTTTGCTTGAGGTTCTTAACACCGGGGACGCCATTCTTATCAATCACATTCAAATTAAGGGGAATACGTACATCGAGGTCCGAATGACGGAAGAGGGATTCCATTAATACGGCAGGATCAACGGTACGTGATTTTGGCGTAAAAACAAGGCGAACGTGTTCCGTTGATTCATCATGCATATCATCGAGGAGAGGAAGCTTTTTATCATTCAGAAGAGCCGCGATTTTTTCAATAAGCTTTGACTTTTGAACAAGATAAGGAATTTCAGTGATAACAAGCTGGTATTGCCCAAACTCTAATTTTTCTACTTCCCATTTTGCACGCAGACGAAAGCTTCCACGTCCTGTTTCATAGGCTTTAAGGATAGAGTCTGAACTTTCAACGAGTAAGCCGCCTGTGGGAAAATCAGGTCCTGGAATATATTTAATGAGTTGCTTGATGTCTATATCCGGGTTACGAATAAGAGTTATAAGGCCATCACAAACCTCGCTGAGATTATGAGGGGGAATGCTGGTTGCCATGCCGACCGCAATGCCAGTCGAACCATTAACCAAAAGGTTAGGAAAGGTCGCAGGCATAACTAAAGGTTCTTCATTTTCCCCATCATAAGTTGTTTTAAAATCTACAGCATTTTGATCAAGACCTTCCATGAGAGCCTCTGCCGCTGCGGTAAGCCGAGCTTCTGTATACCGACTGGCTGCTGCTGAATCGCCATCAATGTTTCCAAAATTTCCTTGGCCATCCACCAAAGGAATGCGGACAGCAAAATCTTGGGCGAGCCTGACCATGGCATCGTAAATCGCCATTTCTCCATGGGGATGGAATTTTCCCATCACATCTCCTACCACGCGGGCACATTTTTTGTAGCCTGATTTTGGGTCAAGTTTGAGTTCTCGCATGGCATAAAGGAGACGCCTGTGAACGGGCTTTAATCCATCTCTTACATCAGGAAGGGAGCGCTGCATAATGGTGGAAAGCGCATAGGATAAATAGCGCTCACCAAGGGCATCAACTAATTGAACGTCATGGACAGTCATGAGGCATTCCTTACTATACTAAATCTTTGGATAAGGCGTTCCCTTGCCGCAGGCAGGGTACGCCCTAATAAATATCTTTCAAGAAAATACCCTGTTAAGCGCAGTCCGTCGAGGATTTCTTTGTCATTTGGGCCTATTTTTCTACTTTTCTCTACTAAAAAGGGAGGAAGAGATAATAATTTTCCTTGATAGGGGGCAGCTGTGGTTTCACAAACGGCTCTTCCCGTGCGGGGAGAGACCGCTACAAGGCCTTCCGTTTTCCCTGTTACAGCGCAGGAATGAAGCTCAAGCCCATAGCCAAGTTCTTCAAGGAGGGTTATTTCAAAGTTGACGTAAGCTTTTGCCCACTCAGGAGAGGAGAGGGCTTCTAAGAGATGAGTGAATTGCCCATAGAGATAGGGATAGGCGTGCCGTTCGGGAAGGACAAGATGACAGAGAGATGTGACGCTTGAAAGAGCTGCTAGAGGTCCAGGACGGTCTAAAAGGAGAACTAGCTTTGTAGGGAGGGGTTCAAAATTCCAATAACCGATGTGTGACTCAAGGCGGGCTCCCCAGCGGGCATTCACCTTGGCTCCGCATTGGATCCAGGCCTTGTTTTTTTGAGTTAGGCTAAAAACGCCGGCACATCTTCCATGGTTTTGGGTGAAGAGGCTGATGATTTGTTTTCGCTCTCCGAGCGGCTGGGTGTAGAGAATGAATCCTTCGTCCTGCCATTCCATACTATACCTTAAAATTCAATCCAATGCTGGCATAAAGTCGAGGATTGTCCATCCATCCGGCTTTGACTTTGACGTGGAGGAACAAATGAACAGGCCGCTCGAGAATATAGGTTAGTTGTTTGCGGGCGGCTTCTCCAATGGCTTTGATCTGCCCGCCACCTTTTCCAAGAACAATTGACCGTTGGCTTTCTCGTTGCACATAAATGGATTGAACTATTTTAACGCTTCCATTTTTAAATTCCTCCCATGAATCGGATTCTACCCAAAGGGAGTAGGGAAGTTCTTCATGGAGACGATGAAAAAGCTCTTCGCGAGTGATTTCTGCAGCAAGAAGTCGTTCGGGAAGATCACTGAGTTGGTCTTCAGGAAAGAGCCAGGGGCTTTCGGGAAGATTCTTAGTCCAATAGTTTTTGATATCCTGGATTCCATTTTTTTTAAGGGCAGAGATCATAAAGACCTGATCAATTTCAGGGCGGGAAAAATGCTGGGCAATGCTTAAAAGTTCCTCGCGTTGAATAAGGTCAATTTTATTCAGAACAACAACAACCTTTTTTTGATATTTTTGAAGATGACTTAAAATCCGATCCGTATCCGTAAAGTTTTTGTGACTTACGTCCACAAGTACCATAACACCGTCTGCATCCCCTAAACTATCCCAGGCACTTTTTACCATGGCTTTTTCAAGGCGCCGTTTGGGATCCTCAAAAATTCCGGGTGTATCCACCAAGATGAGCTGGGTTTCTTCTTCAAGAGCGATGCCTAAAATGCGGTTGCGGGTGGTTTGAACCTTGTGGGAGACAATGGTCACTTTGCTGCCCACTAAAGCATTAATCAAGGTTGATTTCCCGACGTTGGGGGAGCCAATAACGGCAATAAATCCACATTTAGTCATGAGTAATTATCTTTAACATTTCTTGAGCCGCATCCTTTTCCGCAAGCCTTTTTGATGAGCCCTTGCCGCAGGCAGGGGTTAAACCTTCCACCGATACTTCCACAAGAAAATCGGGGGCGTGGGCTGGGCCGGATGAAGAAATAAGTTTGTAATGAGGGTGTTTCTTCCCTTGGCTTTGAACCCATTCTTGGAGAGCAGATTTAGAGTCTTGAGGAGGGAGGAGGTTTTCTTCGAGTAAAGGTCCCCAAAAATGGTGAATAAAAACTTGTGCAACCTCAAGGCCGCCATCAAGATAAAGGGCTCCCATAAGGGCTTCGCAGCCATCAGCAAGCAAGGTTTCTAGGCGCTTTTTTTGTGAAGAGCTGGTTTCATGCTTCATCACCATGACACCTTCAAGCTTGATCGTCGAGGCTACTTTGAGAAGGGCTTCCTTTCGAACAAGATTTGCAAATCGAGCGGCCAGATTTCCTTCGCTATCCTTGGGGAATTTTTCAAAAAGCCATGTGGCAATCACAAGACCCAAAACGCGATCACCTAAAAATTCAAGGCGTTCAAAATCCGCGCCTTGTCCAGGGGGAAGGGCACTAGGGTGGGTTAGAGCTTTTATAAGTAAAGAAGGATTTTTAAATTGATAATTTAAATTCGCTTCAAAATTGTTCATACCATTTATACTTTCAATCAAGAAGCAGGAAAACGAGGCGAGGAGCGCAGAGCATATTTGAATACGTGAGTATCTCGAGTCCGAAGTTTGATACACTCATTGATTGAAAGGGAAATGGTATCATTAATGAATGCCATTAAGGATGCGATTATAGTGGGCGGTGAAAGGCCAGCGCCAGACCTCCCAAAGTGCAATTTTGCCGCCCGTTGAGAAGAAGATAAAGCTGGCGCGCCCAACAAAATATTCTAAAGGAATATATCCAATAACGCCTTGGGCACGACTATCGTTTGAACCATCTCGGTTATCTCCCATCATAAAATAGTGACCAAGGGGCACGTGATAGACAGGGGTATTATCATAAGTTCCTTCACCAAAGGGAACTTGCTTAATAATAAGATGTTTTTGTCCATTAGGGAGAGTCTCAATATATTGTGCAGCTTTTAAAAGTCCACCTCTGTCGTCAACGGTTTCAAATTCACCATGGGGTTCAACAGGGCATACAACGTCATTGATATAAAGAAGCCCTTCTTTCATTTGGATGCGATCTCCGGGAACGCCAACCACACGTTTGATAAAGTCGGTGTCTGGCTCAACAACGGAACGAAAAATAGCTACTTCTCCTAACTTGGGTTCTCCTTCCCAAATACGACCATTAAAATAATTAATATAAGCGCCAAAAGGAATGGAATAGCGGCTGTAACCATAAGCAGTTTTTGAGACAAAAAGATTGTCACCAATGAGAAGGGAGGGAATCATCGATCCAGAAGGAATATGAAAAGGTTGAAGCCAAAGAGTGCGAATTAACACAGCCAAAAGAATGGCATAGGTAAGGGCTTTTACATTTTCCAAAAAGGTATCTTTTTGTTTTTCTTTTTTCATCTGCGTGCTTTCCTAAAACTACATTGAGCCTAAAATACGGGGAAGTTACCTTGGACGCAACAAAGAAAACGTTTTGTCGCAGGCTTTTTCACCTATTAGTTTATATAAATCCATAAAGTTGCGAGTGATTTATTAACCGCTAACTCTGCTTTAAGCACGCAATAATTTTCAAAATTTTAATATTTTCATTATCTTCTCTATCCTTAAAAATTATCCAGCAATGATCTTAAGGAACTTCTGATTTTGCTCTTCAGTCCCTATAGAAACTCGGATGGATTGACGTAACTCAGAAGAACAATCAAGCACATGAATTTTTTCTTGTTCTAAACTCTTCTTTATCTCTTCAAAATTATGTAAGGCTACCATTAAAAAATTCGTCTGACTTTCAAAGACTTTGATGATATTTCTCCTTTGTGAAAGTTCAGTATATAGATCCCTTCTCATTTTTTTAATTTTTTCCCACGTTTCAAAGACTTTTTCTGGGGTCATCAAAACTTCGCGAACCGCTTGTTGTGACGGAATGGAAACGGAAAAAGGATATTGAATATATCTTAAAGTATCAATTATTGTTTTATGGGCAATAACAGCGCCGCACCGTACTCCTGCAAGTCCCCATCCTTTTGAAAAGGTTCGTAAAATTATGAGGTTAGGGTACTCATTTAAATAAAAGAGAGAAGAATATTGGTCGGAAAATTCAATATAAGCTTCATCAACGACGACAAATCCATTCAAAGACTGACATAGCTTTTTCAAAGTTGCATGAGGAATTAAGGTTCCTATGGGATTATTAGGATTACAGATAAAGAGCAATTTTGGATTCAGTTTAATAATGGATTCAATATCAACCTGATCGAGGTTTTTTCCTAAGAGAGGCATTGTTTTCATCTGCAACTCATTGATAATGGACCAGTGAGCGTAAGCAGAAAAGGTTGGAGAGGGAATACAAACCAAATCCTGATTTGGATCAGCAAAGGCCCGAAGCAAAAGATCAATTCCTTCCATAGATCCTGCCGTAAAGAGGACATTATTCTCATCAAGAACAACGTTGGAAGAGGGAGGAGGATTGAGGGAGAGAATTCTTTTTAAATACAGCCTTTTTAAATCAAGTTGCATGACATCTGGATAATTAGAAAAATCTCCCCCAAAAGGATTTGTGTTACTTCCAAGGTCAACATCCCAATTCTGAGATGAAAAATATTTCTGGATGGGAGTTGGAAGAGAAAGTTTTTTCAAGGATTTTCTAACATTTTTATGCATTTTCATTTTTTTCACCTTAGTTTATGAGAAGTTTAGATGAAAATTATTACATAATTTAATTTTTCATAACAAGATCAAATTTGATTCAATGTTTATTTTTTATCTCATGAGCCAACATCATGTACATGGCGGGCACCACGAAAAGCGTAAAAAATGTACCAATAGATATGCCGGAGGCAATTACCAAGCCAATGCTATAGCGGCTCACAGCCCCAGCTCCTGTGGCTGTAATCAAAGGAAAAACGCCCAGCACCATAGCAGCTGTTGTCATAAGGATGGGGCGCAAACGAATGGCAGCGGCTTGTTCTATAGCTTCTCTCTTTGATTTTCCTTCCTTTTGAAGGTCATTAGCAAATTGGACAATCAAAATACCATGTTTACTAATTAAGCCAATAAGCGTTACAAGACCAACCTCAGTGTAGATATTGAGGCTAGCGCCTCCCACTCCCAAAGAAATAAAAATCATGGCTCCACAAATGGACATAGGTACACTGATTAGAACAATCAGGGGATCTCGAAAGCTTTCAAATAAGGCTGCTAGTGAAAGAAATATAATAATAAGAGCAAAAAAGAATGTGATAATAAGAGAGCTTCCCTCTTGTTCAAATTGGCGCGATTCTCCAGCGTAATCTATCGAGTATTCTGGAGGAAGTATTTCTGCAGCAATATCTTTCATCACCTTTAAGGCATCTCCCTGGGTCACGCCAGGGACAGGAATGCCGGAGATGATAGCGGAAGGTAACTGTTGAAAGTGATTTAAAGATTCAGGCACAACTTCGGTCTTAAAGTCCGCTACTGTGGCGAGGGGAATCGAGGTTCCATCTTCAGCTTTGATATAATAATTGAGAGGTTGATCATAATTCAAACGAGTACTTTTCTCAACCTGTGGAATCACCTTATAGGAACGCCCGTAATAGTTGAAAAAATTAACATAACCTTCACTCAAGGCTGATTGAAGAACACTGCCCAAATCCTTCATATTCAGCCCCATAAGAGCTGCCTTGTCTCGATTCAATTTAAAGCTTGTTTGGAGTTTATCAATTTTAAGGTCTGAATCTAAATAGGCAAATCGCCCACTTGCAGACGCCTTATCGATCATCTTTTGAACAATCTCATTTAAACGCTCATAGGATTCCGTCGTTTGAACAACAAATTGCATGGGCAATCCTTTTCCAGCCCCTGGCAAAGAGGGGAGCTGAAAGGCGGCAATTTTACCTCCCGGAATTTGCGAAAAAAGGGCTTGTGCTTTCGGCTGTAATTGATTTGCAGTTTGTATCCTTTCATCCCAGGGTTTTAAAACCATACCTCCCATACTGATATTTAACCCTCCTGCACCATCAAACTGAAAGATATGATCCATTTCGGAAAATGTTGAAAAAGCATTAAAGACTTCCCGCGAATAGAGTTGGGTTTGATTTAATGTCGCATTGGGAGAGGCGGTCAATTGGGCAAGAACCACGCCTTGATCTTCTTGAGGCGCCAGTTCTGATTTCGAAGTGTCATACAAGAAATAAATACTGATCAAAACGATCACAGAGAAAACCGCTGTTACGGACAGGTAATCGAGTGATCCATGCAATAGCTGCTCATATTTATGCTCAAGCTTTTTAAATTTTTCTTCAACAAATAATGAAAACCGATTAGGTGTATTACGCTTTAAAAATTTTGAACACATCATGGGAGAGAGAGTCAAAGCAATAACTGCTGACACAGCAACAGCACCTGCAAGCGTAAAAGCAAATTCTGTAAAGAGAACGCCTGTAAGTCCTCCCATAAACCCAATAGGCACATAAACAGCAATCAACACAACACTTATAGCAATAATGGGGTTAGCCAACTCTCGTGCTCCCAAAATGGCAGCATCAAGAGGTTTCATCCCTTCCTCAATATGGCGATGCACATTCTCAACAACGATAATGGCATCATCCACCACAAGTCCAATAGACAGAACTAAAGCTAAGAGAGTGAGAAGATTAATAGAATACCCAAAAAGATACATAATAAAAAAGGCACCAATAAGGGAGAGAGGTATGGCAATGATGGGAATAACGACCGTTCGGAGAGACGCTAAAAATAAAAAAATCACCACAATGACAATGAAAATAGCCTCACCAAGAGATCTTTCTACCTCATGAATGGAAGCGTTAACATATTTAGTGGAATCGTAAACAATTTTTCCTGCAAGCCCTTCTGGAAGTTGAGCTTCAATGGAGGGAAAGATTTTATGAACAGCGTTTATAACTGTCAGCAAGTTCGCTGCAGGAGTTATTTTAATGCCAATATAAACAGCCTCTTTCCCATCAAATTTTACGGCCGTATCATAATTTTCAGCACCTAAGGAAACGGTCGAAACATCCTTGAGTCTGACGATAGCCATTCCTTCAGCTTTGAGAACCAGGTTATTAAATGCTTCAACGGATTCAAGTCCCGTATCAGCGGTCATATTGACCGTGATCAGCTCGCCATCCGTACGTCCTACTGCAGAAATAAAATTGTTGGCAGCTAAAGCCAGGGAGACATCAGCAGCTGTAACGCCAAAAGCGGACATCTTTACAGGATCCAGCCAGGCGCGCATGGCAAATTGTCGTCCTCCTAAAATTTCTGCCACTTGAACGTCAGGGATGGCTTGTAGCTTGGGTTGGACAACACGAATCAGATAATCTGTAATTTGATTGCTGGGGAGAATGGGGCTTGAAAAACCAATATACATAGCATCTAATACATCCCCAATAGCGACCGTAATCACCGGAACGAGGGCATCAGGAGGCAATTGATTCAAAACAGCATTTACCTTGGTATTAATATCTGTCAGCGCCTTATCAGGATCATAATTTAATCTTAAGGTGGCCTGGATTGTACTCACATTTTGATTACTTGTTGATGTTAAATAATCGATTCCATTAGCTTGAGCAATTGATTGTTCAAGGGGAGTTGTAATATACCCCGCCACAAGTTCAGGGTCCGCCCCCGTATAAACCGTTGAGATAGTAACAACTGCGTTTTGCGTAAATGGAAATTGGCGAATAGGGAGAAGATCTAAAGAACGTAGACCTAAGACAAGGATAAGAAGGCTCACAACAATGGAAAGCACAGGGCGATGGATATATAAGTCCGTAAACTTAATCATTTTTCACTTTGGTTGAATCATTGATGATCACAAGACTCCCATTCTTAAGTTTAAGTTGTCCTGCAGTGACGATATGGTCGCCTTCAACGAGTCCCTTTAAAATTTGAATCTGGTTATCTCGTGTCTTTCCAACGGTCACAAATTGCTGAATGGCGCTATAAACAGTCTCCCCCTTTGTATTTTTTTCCTTTTCTTTCAGAATATAAACAACATCCCCATAGGAGTTATAACTGATGGCTTCTTGTGGCACAGTCAAAAAAACTTGGGGAGATCCCGTATTGATTTCAACAAAACCAAACATCCCAGGAAATAATTTTTGATGGGGGTTTTGAAGGGTCGCCTCAACTTCAACATTCCGCGTCACTGGGTCAACTTTGGGATTGAGAGAGGTAATTTTTCCTTGAAAAGCAACCCCAGGAAAGGCATCAGTGGTCAAGGAGACGGGTTGACCAGGGGTGAGTTGGGGAAGATCTTGCTGGGGAAAAGTAAAATCAACATAGATGGGATCAAGGGATTGAAGAGTCACAATTTTATCTCCCGGATTAAGGTACTGCCCTAAATTAATGGCAGAAATTCCAAGGCGTCCTTTGAAAGGAGCACGGATAATTTTTTTATCAATCAAGGCTTTTTGTTGTGTCACTTGCGCAGTGGCGCTTTTTAAAGTGGCCTCATCCGTATCCAGGGTGGCTTTACTCACCGCTTGCACAGCAAATTGTTCCTTGTCTCGATTATAATTAATTTGAGCAAGGTCTGCTTGTGCTTCCAAAGATTTAAGAGCGGCCATCTCGGTCTCTCTATTGAGCTCAAGAATAAGGTCTCCTTTATTTACGGTTTGACCCGGCGTAAAGGAAATCGTGTCAATAAGACCTGCAATCTCAGAAGTGATATCAACGCCATTGATAGCCCTTAAAGTTCCTGTTGCCGAGAGATGGGATTGCCAAGGAGAAGAGGTTACCTTAACAGCAGACACCGTGACCGGCGGCTGGGGAGCACTCATATGTTTGCCTATCATATAGCCCTGAAAAGCTTTATAAAGAAAAATACTTCCAAAAAGCACAGCTACAATAAGAAGCATAATTTTCATTTGCTTTGACATTGTTACTCGTCCTTTTCAGTTACGGTTTTGCATTCCATGACTTGGCGATTCCACCACCCACCGCCTAAAGCTTGGAACAGCGCCGCTGTATCTGCATAGCGAAGGGCCTCTGCTTGAATGCGGCCTATGCGTGCGAGATGAAATTGCCTTTCCGCATCTAATAAATTTAAATACCCTACAGCCCCCATTTTATATTGGGCTTCCGTTAATTTTAAGGTTTGGGTGGCGGCTTTCTCTGCATCGGTTTGTATTTGTAATTGATGAGCATCAAGTTCGAGAGCCGTTAAAGTATCAGCAACATTTTGAAAGGCCGTGAGGACGGTTTGCTTATATTGAGCTACAGCTTGATCTAGGGCGGCAATGGCCCCTCTCCGTTGAGCCAACAACAATCCTCCTTGAAAAACAGGCTGCAAAATGTTGCCTATCAATGTCCAAACCGAAGAGCGATGGAGGAAAAGCGTGTCTAAATGGTCTGATGTCCAGCCATAACTTGCCGTTAAAGTTACTTGAGGCAACAAATTAGCTGTAGCAACTCCAACTTGGGCTGTTGCTGCATGGAGGAAGGCTTCTGCCGCTTTAATATCAGGGCGCTGCTCAACAAGGCAAGAGGGCAAACTTACAGGTAGTTCCGTTGGCAAATGTAAGGTTTTTAAACTAAAGTTAGGAATATAGGTGTCGCTGGGAAATCCTCCCACAAGAACTGCAAGTCCATGGCGAATTTTTGCGAGGCTATTTTCAAGAGGAGTAAGGGTGGCCCGCGTTTGTGCTACGGAAGTTTCTTGGGCTAATACATCAAGTTGAGAGATGCCTCCCAGCATAAATTTCTTTTTTGTAATGTCTAAAATTTTTTCCTGAGAGGCGATCAACTCATAGGTCGCTTGAATTTGCCCTCTTAAAGACGCCTCTGTAATTGCTGAAGTCACAATATTAGATGTCAGCGTTAAGTAGGTGGCTTCCAGTTGAAATCGTTGATATGCGAACTGAGCTTCAGCGGTTTCAATTTGCCGCCGAATGGCCCCAAAAATGTCCAGGGTGTAAGAAACATTTACCGCCGTATTATAAAGGTTAAATACCGAAGCAGGACTTTGGACATCAAAGATGGAAGGGCTGAACCGTTGTCTTTCAGGAGAAGCCTGCACATTAATGAAGGGATAAATCGCAGAGAGAGCCACCTGTAAATTGGCTTCTGACTGACGTAATGAGGCATTTGCAGCCTGTAAAGTGGGATTGTTTTTTAGGCCTTTTGCAATAAGCTCATTCAGAGATTTTGAATGAAAAAGTTGCCACCAGCATCCTGGAATGTCTTTCCCTTCAATAAAATGTTGAATTTCTCCTCCTTCTCCCGCTGTTCCAACTGTTTGAGCTGGCAGCTCAGTTTCAGTGTAAGAGTCAACACCAGGGGCCTCTGGTGGCTCAAAATCAGGCCCAACGGTACACCCGGGAAGAATGAGCACGGTTAAAAGTATAAAAAAATAAAAGCGCAAATGAAGCATCCCAAGTTTATTATTTTGCATATTTGATACAATTTTTCAAAGCTAAAAACAAGGCAATTATTGGCCAAGATTCACTACTCTCCTTTATCTAAAAAAAATAAAAACTTTTTAATGATACACCTCTTGTATATTTTTTGAGGGTTTATTATTGTTTTCTCATTAAACAAAAAGGGAGTCTAAACTCATGAAAAAAATTACTCTTATACTTTTATCAACCGCTAGTATTTGCCTTACACCTATAGCTTTTGCAGACACTACGACGAATACGCAAGCTCTATCTGCTGTGACAGCAGCTTCTAATTTTACGGCAGCACAGGTGGCAGAAATTGAGGCGCTTGTTTCAAAATACATTACGAGTAACCCAAAAGTTATATCTGAATCCTTACAAGCTGCCATGGTACAGAAACAACAAGAAGAAATGGCGAAGATGGAAAAAGTTGTTGTGATCAACAAAGACAAGGTCTTCAAAAATGATGCAGATCCTGTTGGCGGTAATCTCAAAGGAACTGAAACTTTAGTTGTTTTCACCGATCCCAATTGCCACTATTGCAAGAAATTTCACCCTGAACTGGCATCCCTCTTAAATACCAATAAGAATGTGAAAATCATCTTTAAAGACCTTCCCATTATGGGGGATAATTCCCTTTTGGCGATCAAGGCAATGCTTGCTGCTAAAAATCAAGGCAAGTATAGCGAGATTCAGGATGCTGTTTATACAACGGAGAAGCCTTTGACAAGAAAGCAAATTATGAAGCTTGCCGAGAAGCTTGGGATGGATACAAAAAAGTTTGATGCAGATATGAAGAGCAAGGAAATTCAAGCCCAAATCGATCAAAACCTTGAACTCTCTAAAACCCTCGGCATCAATGGAACACCTACTCTTATTTTAGGTGCATCAACAGTTGTCCCTGGGTACCTTAGTGCTGACGCTCTCAATGAGAAGCTTAAGGAAATAGCTACAGCAAAAAACTAAATCGCTTTTAATTAAAGGGGCCTTCGGGCCCCTTTTTCATTTGGTAGGACAATAAATTTGAAAAGAATTCAGCGCGTAGACTATGTTGTCCGGCTCAATATCAAAGGTTATCCTTGGCATTGAGAGCTCGGGCTGTTTTGATAAGGTGGAGGTTTTCATCTTAGAGAAATCTTTTGAAGCTTTTCTTTTATGACATCTGTTATTTTGTCTAGGTAAGACGGAACATCAGACTCTGATGTATCGATAATTGTTCCTCCAAGTTCTTGAGTTTTGCGTCTTAAGAAATCTGTCCAGTGATCCATAGTTTCATTGGCTAGCTCCGGTTGTGCACGCTGGTCAATTAATCTACGGTCTCTTGTTTTTTTATCCGCATGAAGCAAGATCAAGATGTAATGAGAAACACCAAATTCCTTACAGGCATTAATTGCAAATTGCGGGTTAAATTGACCTTCTAAAATAACCACGTTTTTATCTTGCCTCGAGGAAAGTCGCTGCACCCATTTATGGGTCATAACTTCTTGCCATTTTTCACATGATCCATACTCTTTGATCATGTCCTCAAATCCAGGAACCCCTATGCGATCAAAATACTCGACAGACACAAATTTTGGGTCTAATTTTTCTTCCAGAGCCTGCGCTAAATGAGATTTCCCAACTCCTGAGGCACCTGTAATAAATACAAAAAGTGGATCCTGATTGCTCAATGATGTAAAGTGGCTTTGTAAAAAGAGGTTAATTTGTTTTACGGTCATTTTGAACTCTCTAAGGGTTGTATTATGTAAGTGATACTCACGAATAATCCTCGTGTCAAACGTGGTGATAAACCATAGGAGTGCTGAGATGTCTTATTCATATGAGGATACGAACCTAGAAAACTTTGACGATCTTTTTGTTGGGCAACCATTAGATATTGAAAAGAAGCTAACCGATCTTCTCCCTCAAGCTCAAGCTTTAGAAAATAAGTCCAGATACTTGCAAATCCTTTCACAAATTGCCCTTGCTCAAGCCATGCAAAAGAAATTTGCTGAAGCCCATAATACCCTTGATATCGCAGAAGCAGGACTTACTTCAGAGTACTCTCTTGCTCGAGTGCGGATTCTTCTTGAGCGAGGCCGTGTATTTCATCAATCTGATAATATTCAGGCAGCCTTACCATTATTTAAGAAATCATATTCCTTAAGCAAAAAGCACAAGTTTAATTTTCATACTGTCAATGCTGCCCATATGATAGCTATTGTTGAAAAAGATATCTATGAAAAAATTAAATGGAATCAAACCGCACTCGATCTCGCGCAAAATACAGAAGATAAACGAGCATCTGCATGGCTCGGGGTACTCTATAACAACCTCGCACAAAACTATATTGAAGCTGGGAAGTTCAAGGAAGCTCTTTCTTCCTTCAAACACTGCAAAAAATATGGAGAAGACAGAGAAGATCTTATTGTTGTCAGGGGGGCAAAGTGGGGTATTGGACGCGCATTGCGATCTCTTGGTAGTTTAGATGAGGCTCTAAAGATACAACTTTCTCTTCTTAAAGAATATGATAACATATCTAAAAAAGGTGAACTTCCCCTTGAATTATTGGTCGTTGGTCGTGGAATGATCTATGAAGAATTGGCTGAGATTCACCAGGTTTATATGAAAAAATACGCTGCACTTGCGTATCAAGATTTATCGAAGGACCCTTGGTGTATTAAGATGATGCCAGAAAGATTAGAAAAAATGAAGCAGCTTAGCACCTCAGATTAATCAAGTCATAAACCCCGCAATAGCACAAAGACGCTCAAGTTCTTGGGCGGGATAGGGTGTTGTCTTGCTTTCTTTCTTAAGTTTTTGATCAAAGGTATGCATTAATAACTGCAATTGAGGTGTAGCGTGTCATGATTGCTGTAGGTGGGAACTACGGATCTAGAACAAGTAGATTTCATTTTTCTTTCAGATAAAGATGCGATCAAACTGTGTCATTTTTGATTTTTCTGTAGAACAGCTCATCACGTAGACTTGGCAAAAGATAGGGTAACAGGCTACAAATGTTAAGAAAAAAATGAAATGTAGAGTAGCAGGCATTTTTTGAGGATTAAAAATTTAAAGGAGCTTTTTTGATGCAGTTACTTTTTCCAAATAAGCTCAAATCCGGCGATGAAATTCGTGTCATTGCTCCCTCAAAGAGTATGGGCATTGTTTCAGTTGAAAATAGAAAACTCGCTCTTAAAACCCTGAAGGAACTGGGGCTACGGGTCACGTTTGGAAGGCATGTTGATGAACAAGATATCATGCAGTCTTCTTCAGTTAAGTCTCGTCTTACAGACGTATACGAGGCTTTTGCAGATCCTAATGTTAAAGCTATTTTAACCGTTCTTGGTGGTTATAACTCAAATCAACTGTTAGACTATATTGACTATGATTTGATCAAACAAAATCCAAAGATCTTCTGTGGATTTTCCGATATTACGGCAATGGGAAATGCCATCTATCATAAGACAGGTCTTGTAACCTATTCAGGTCTGCATTTTAGTTCATTTGCTATGCAAAGAGGGTTTGAGTATAGCCTTGAACATTTTAAAAAGATTTTTTTCCATTCTGATGAAATTCCGCTTCTCTCCTCAAAGGAATGGTCTGATGATGCTTGGTACTTAGATCAGGAAAATCGGACATTTCACCAAAACCTTGGATACACTGTTCTTAATCCAGGAGAAGCCAGAGGGCGGATTATTGGGGGAAGTCTAAGGACGTTCCAGTTACTCCGTGGAACACCTTATATGCCAGTTTTGAATAATACAATTTTGTTTGTAGAGTCTATGTCTACAGCAACTAGAACAGATGTTGAAATGTTTGATCGTAACCTACAATCTCTCATTCAGGCTTCTGATTTTGAGAAAGTTCAGGCCCTTGTGATTGGACGGTTCGAAAATAGCTTTGGGATGACTCATGAGAAGTTGAATTACATCTTTTCCACAAAGCCTGCTTTGAAATCCATTCCGATTATTGCAAATGCAGACTTCGGACACACCATTCCCATCTTTACGTTCCCTATTGGTGGTATATGTCATCTCCAAGCAACAACATCTGGAAATGTAAAGTTGGTGATTGAGAGGCACTGATGACTTTACAATACTAAACTCGAAGTTAGAGAGAAGAAATATCCTTTTTGGCATTAATGGCAACGTTAATCTTAAATCTAGAAATCTCATAAAACTTAAACGATCTTTAATTTGATGTTTTTTAATTTTAAAAGACTTTAAAAAACCAGTATGGACCCCATTGTGAATGGTCGGGGTGAGAGGATTCGAACCTCCGACATCCTGGTCCCAAACCAGGCGCGCTACCAGGCTGCGCTACACCCCGAACACATCTCATATACCTCAACTCCTTCATGGGAGCAAGGATTTTGACAAAAGGAAATATATTTTCTAAGATAAGACAAATGAAAGAAAGTTTTTGCCCCCTTTCTGTGGCCCTGTATGCCTTAAAATCTTCGCGCGGAGAGCCTGGCATCCTTCATAAATTGCGTAGGGAAACGGATAAGCTTCCTGAGGCGAGGATGATGATCTCGTCCCTTCAGGCGCATTTTTTGTCTTTTTTAATCAAATGGGGACGCGTCAAAACGATTTTAGAAATCGGCACTTTTACAGGTTATAGTAGCCTTGCCATGGCGCTTGCGTTACCGGAAGAGGGAATGTGCGTGACCCTTGATAAAGACGAAAAATGGACAAGGATAGCCAAGAAGTATTGGGAAGTGGCGGGGGTCTCTCACAAAATAAGCTTACGCCTTGGTTTGGCTCACAAAACCCTGGAAACCCTTATAGGGCCTTTTGATATGGCCTTTGTGGATGCGGACAAGCAACGTTATGGGGTCTACTATGAGTTTGCTTTAAAGCTTGTACGTTCTGGAGGACTTCTTGTTTTTGACAATACTCTACGGCATGGCACGGTTGTTGATGAGAACAACCAAGAAGAAACACCTCGTTCCCTGCGGGAGTTTAGTGCACAGTTGAGAGATGACAAACGTATCGAACCCCTTCTACTTCCCCTCGCCGACGGGTTGACCTTAGGGATTAAGCGATAAAAGGCAAGATTTTGTTATCCCGTGCTTTTTAAGAATTCCCGCTTTGACTTCTAAAACTTGAGATGTGTTAGCTACCGGACCAATATTTTGTGTGGAAAAGGGGGGTGTATTTTCATAGATCGCAAGGATTTCACCCTTTGGATTTGTAAATACCATATCCAGAGAGAGGATAGTATTTTTCATCCACATGGCCACGGATTGAGTTTCTGGAAAGATGAATAGCATGCCCCCATCATCCGGTAAGGTCGCGCGAAACATGAGCCCCTTGGCTCTTTCTTGAGATGTCTCAGCCAATTCAACTTGAAAGGGTATTGTTCTATGAGGGCAGGTAAGTGTTAGGGAATTGGCTTCAACAGTGAGAGGAGCTATCAACCAAAGGGTGAAGAGGAAATGTTTCATGAGGGATCCTTTCTTGAGTTAGAGAGATTTATATGCCGTTGCAAGGCGGCAAAAATCCTGAACGGTGAGGGTCTCGGCTCGGCTTTCAGGATTAATCTCAGCTTGTTCTAAAAGGCTCAGAGGATTTCCCGTAAGACCTTTTAAGCTGGATCGCAGCATTTTCCGTCTTTGAGAGAAGGCTGCTTTAACTACTTTTTCAAGGATTTCCCAGGAAACATCTTCTCGAGGAAAGCGGGGAGTCAGCTGAACAACTGTTGAAGTTACTTTGGGCGCTGGGGTAAAAGCTCCCGGGGGAAGATCAAAGAGCCTTTTGATGTTTGCCCTCCATTGGCACATCACAGAAAGACGTCCATAATCTGGGGTGAAAGGGAGGGCGGTTAGCCTTGCTGCGACTTCTTTTTGAAACATAAGGGTTAAGCTTTCAAAGTCATCCATATGCTTCAGCATTGAGAGGAGAAGGGGGACTGAAACGTTATAGGGTAAATTGGCAATAACCTTGCGTGGCTTGCTACCAAGGGTATGAAGAGGAATTCTTAGGGCATCTTGATTTAAAAGGGTAAATGTTCCTTGAAAATGAGCTGCAAGGGGAGCTAAAAAAGGCAGGCAACGCTTATCTTGCTCAATAAGGATAAGTTCTCGACAGGGCTGTTTTATAATTTCTCGTGTAAGTCCTCCCGGTCCTGGGCCGACCTCTATCACCGTATTATTTTCAAGAGGACAGGCACTATCCACAATACGGTGAAGAATGTGAGGATCGGTCAGAAAATTTTGACCCAAGCTCTTTTTAGCTCTTAAAGCTGCAATTACTTGGCGTAAAGGTTCCATTTACATTCGAATATCAATGAAGGCATGGCGCTTTAAATCTCGCAACTCACGCCGTGCAAGGAGGTTGTGTTTGCGGGAAACAATATTGGCTCTTGCATCTTCTCGAGTAAATTCAACAGGCTTATGTTTCTTTCTCTCACAAACCATCAGCAGAAGAGCCCCTTCTTGGGTGAGAAGAGGAGGGGATGATTTGTTGACATCAAGAGGAGCAACGACTTTTTGAAGCTCCTCAGGGAAAGAAGCTGCTGGTTCTCCACGAATGAGGCGGATGGCAGCCGAGGGATATTTTTGTTTGGCCAGTTTATCAAGAGTGGAGCAGCTTTCTGCTGAGCGAGAAATATTTTCTGCAAGTTGCATAATCTCATAAGCGCGCTCTTCTGTGACGTTTTCAGGAAAAGGCAGTAGAATTTGATCAATCGTTAAAAGGAGGTCCCCTTCTTTATTAGGGAGTTTACGCTCAATAAACGCAATTAAAGCATAACCTTGTGATGTTCGAAGAGGGTCCGAAAGTTGACCAGGCATAACATAGGAGAGAGCTTCTTTAACTTCAGGCTCTAGCTGATCTTCTGTAAGCCACCCCATATCTCCGCCTTGTGAAGATGTGGGAGATTGGGAAAATTGTTGAGCAAGAGCTGCAAAATTAGCTCCTTTATGCAATTCCTGAACAAGGTTATTAAGGTTTGCTTTGACTTTGGCTTCTTGATCAGGGCTATCGCAGGGTAAGACGATTTCCGCCAAATGATATTGGGTTTTTATTTCTTTTTCCTTTAATAACTTCAATTCTTGATCAACTTCCCAATCAGCAATTTGAAGAGAGGGGAGACCTTCCCCCGATTGCTTCCTTGCTACTTTGTCTTCAAGTGATTTCAAGGGATATTTTTCTTGAATAAAAAGCAGCCAGGTCAGCTGAGCTTTAATTTGGTCTTCAAAAGTTTTGAGGGGAATGGAATTTTCCTCTAAGATTTTTGCAATTCCTCCTGGCGCCATTCCATTGCTTTCTTCAATATCTTCTATAGCTGCATTGATATGTTCTTTTTTAATCTCCAGGCCATAGGTTTTGCCCAGCTCGAGTTGGAGAGTTTCATCGATCATCACGCGCAACATTTGATCTTGGATCTGTTCTAGGTTTTCCTTGGTAGGCTCGAGACTCGAGCTAATAGCAGCAAAACGGAGTCGATTCATTAAGTCCCCTTTTGTAATCACATTTTTGTTGACTACAGCCACAATGCGACTTGAAGAAGAGGGCGATGCTGCCTGAAGTGAGGGTGCAAAAATAAAAAGAGTTACTATAAAAATAATTAAACAACGCATACGTCTTTCCCTCTCAGTTTAGAAAGTGGGCTTAATATAACGTTTCTTTTTCTTTTAGCAAAGAGAGTCTTTGCATCTTGAAATTTTTTTCGATATGAAGGATTGTCAACCCAATTCAAAAATTAATTCTGCGAGCGTTATGCACAAACTTTCTCGTTACATATTTAAACAACTTTTTTTTACTGTGCTTACGGTGGCAGTAGTGCTTACTCTGATTTCATGGCTTGCTCAATCTATTCGCTATATTGATTATGTAGCAAATAAGGGAATTTCCCTTCTCTTGTATTTTCAAATGATTCTTTATCTTTTACCAAATCTATTCGTGATTATTGCTCCTATCGCGGTACTTATCGGAGTGTTGTTTA
>JAKFXB010000058.1 GCA_021731585.1 Alphaproteobacteria bacterium | reverse complement strand
ATCTTGAGGCTCCTCCAGGAGGCCAAGGGTCCTGCTCATCCCAAATGTAAACTGCAAAAAACGGATGATTTGCGACAGCTTGAAGCGCTGGATTATCTACCAACCTTAAATCTTGTCTGAACCAGATAATAGCTGGTTTTTCCTGAGTCATTTTAAAACCTCTTTTTATCACTAAAACACTTTTTCATGAAGTCGTCATTCCATTTTGTGCTATAATGAAAAGGTAAAGTAAAATTTAAAAAAATTATATTTTATATGGGATTTTCATATTTATTTTAGTCCTTTTAGCCATAAGCGGAATACTTATGAGCCAACTGAATGAACCTAAGTTTAAGGTCATTGAGTCCCATGGAAACATTGAGATTCGTGAATATGAGCCTCTTCTTGTTGCTGAAGTGAGGGTTGAGGGGGAACGGAAAGAAGTAAAAAAATGCATTTTTCCGCTTTTCGGATGAGGAGGATTCGTTTTTGGGCAGTAGCTATATGTAAAATGAAATTTATCTAATCAAAAAAAACCTTCTAAGTGCATTCGCTATGCCATTCCTCCCCTTTAAAGGATTATTATGTGGTTGAAGATGTATTCTATCGGGCTTTCCCCTGCACAAATTTGAAATTACTGAACATTTGGCAAAGGGGAGTACAGTTTAGTTGCATAGGTTGATTCCCACATCAAGGAATATGGTGGGTATTATTAAATCAACGGCAATATGATTGATAGGTTTCAGCTCTCGGAGAACTTGAAGTATCAAGGAAAAAATACATAATTTTCTAAATATCTTTAAGGGGTTGAAGTTTTATTAAGGGCGCTGGGCCCACTGAAACCATGCCATTTTGAAGAGTAATAGGGACTGTAAGTTGTTTGGTGCCAGACCCATCGGTGGTTGTAAATAATTCTAAAACGAAGGAAGCCATTAAGGCTTTCTTTTTCTTTATCCACCCCAGTTTTACCATATCTTCTAAAGCATCTTGATAACCTGTAATTTTACTCGAAAAAGACCCCAGCAAATACATGTTTTTATCGAGGGTTAAGGTTCCTTCAGCTTCTGCATTTATGGGAGGCCATGAAATATTTAAGAATGTAACATTCATAATTCCCCCTCCATCACGCCACTGGGAAAGGGAATGAGGGAAAGAGGTTTTTGAGGTATATCCTGATAATTCTCCTTCGATATTTAGAGTTAAGGGGTAATCAAGAGGAGCTGCCTTCAAAAGGCTTTCTAAATGTGCAATTTCCGTTTTAAAAGTAAATTTAGAGCTGAGAGGATGACTCAGTTGAGTCATGTTTAAGGAAAGACTTTTAAGAGAGACGGCTTGAACTTGTGGCCCTAGAAGGGAAGTTATAGCTCCTGTCTTAAAATCAATTTGTTCCAGTTTTCCTTCGGAAGAAAGGGTAAAAACTCCCAATGCCTCTTCAATAGAAAGAGTTCCCAAGGAAATAGGCCCGTTTTTTGGCGCAGTTACTTTTTGATCTCCTGAAAAAGAGCAAGTCAAAATATAAGGTTTCCAAGGATAAACTGAAATCACTAATTTCTTTCCTTGCCACTCCCAAGCTTCTTGTGGAGCTTTAAGAGAAGGATTTTCAAATCTAATTTCCATTAATAATGGATTACCTGCTATAGAAACTCTAGAATAAGAGACGGTATAACCCTGTTGTTCAAGCCGCGCCTTCGTGGATGAAATTTCTTTCTCAAGCCATCTTACGCTATATTCGAAAAGAATAAACTCGCCTAAAATACCGAGAGCGAAGAGAATAAAAAAACCACCTAAAAGTTTTTTACGCGTAAGTTTCATAGGGTTTCTCCTTTTGAATAAGCTCGTTGGTTTTCTCTTCAATTCTATCTTCAAGTATACGCATAAATTCTTGCCGTGAAAGACCTGGTGTAATCGGATTCATAATATCAACTGTAATTTGACCAGAATGCTTAACAAAAGTTCGCCGTGGCCAAAATAAGCCTGCATTGTGCGCAATAGGGATAACAGGAATGTTTAAATGAACATAAAGACGCCCCACTCCTGCTTTATACACTCCTTTTTGTCCTGGTTTTGAACGGGTTCCTTCGGGAAATATAAGAAGAGGTCTTTTACAAGCCACAGCTTCTTCTGCATTTTTCAATAATCGCATAAGATCTTGACTGCCTCTCTTTGTTGAGCGTGAGAGGGGGATCATCTTTAGTTTTTTTAAATACCACCCAAAAAAGGGAATCCAAAGGAGTTCTTTCTTTAAAGCGATAACTGGGTCTGGAAGGAGGTAATAAAAAATAAATGTTTCCCAGAAAGATTGATGTTTGACAGCAAAAAGAGAAGGTGTCTTTAAAAGGCTTTCATTCCCTACGAGTTTAAACTGAAGATGCAAGACATGTTCACAAAGCCAAATAACTTTCCCAATCCAGAAATGAGCTACTTTTAAGGTATAAATACGAGGAAGGAAAAGAACAGGGGTAAAAATCACGCCACAGAGAAGTGTCCAGCTGTAAAAGAGAACATTAAAAAGAAATGATCTTATAAATAGCATTAGGATTTCTCTTTAGCCTTGAAAAAACTCTGAATATCTTCAACGGTTCGCCTCATTAAAGCAAAAAGAAATTTATTATATTCTTGAAGAACAAGGCGCAAGGTGGATGGCTCAAGCCACCATTTAGGTTGGAAAAAGGCTTCTCCTACCACGGGATGGGGGAGAATTTCTATATTTGGAACTAAATGTCGAAGCTCTAAAAGGCTTCGCGGCATATGATAATTTGATGTAATCAGAATTAAAGATTTAATGTTATTGAGATGAACCCAATGGGCTGTTTCCTCCGCATTTCCTAAAGTATCAAGAGCTTCATACCCTAGAGTTATTCTCTCCTTTAAAGGATTTTGACTCAGTAAAGTAGAAATTTCCGACTCCGGATTTACCCCTGAGATAAGTAAATACTTCCCTTTCTTCTGTTCAAAAAGAACCAGAGCTTCCTTTAAACGTGTTCCTCCTCCTGTAAATATAACAATCCCATCAGTTGAACTGATGGCTGGTTGAGGCATCGAGGGAATCATTTTTGTAAAAAGAACAAGGCCTATAAACCATAGACCTGCGCCAATTAAGAGAACAATTAAGAATCTTAACCCATAGAGTAAAGTATACTTTACCATAGCTCCTCATAACTCATGAACATAGGGCTTTCATAACGGCTCTACGTGCAGATAACATCATAAAAAATGAGGTAATAAAAGGAGTCAAAATAAAAATGGCAAGAGCTTCAAAAAAGAATGACGTCGTCACAACAAAAGTATGTCCTGCCTTCTCAAAAAGGAAATAAATTCCTAAAAACGTTAAAAAAGCTAAGAAAGCTCCAATGGAACTGGCAAAAAGCCCTTGCTTAAAGGTGTTTCGTTGAAATTGCTTGGCAATATAAGAAGGTGTTGCTCCAATTAAGCTTAACACCTCAACAATTTTACGATGAATCAAAAGACTTGTTCGTGTTGTAAAAAATGTTGTTACAAGAGTTGAGCATAAAATAAGAAATGTTAAGAGAAGCGCAAGAGAAGTGCTGGTAAAAAGTAAGTTTGAAACTTGACTCTGCCAAAGACGATGATCAATAAGCTGTATTAAAGGGGAGATGTTTTTCAATCGTGTTTCTAAATTTTCCACATCAAAAGTGTCTCTCTTATTTAAAGAAACGTCAACAATGGCGGGAAGAGAAAATTTATCTACACTGGTGTCCTCTCCCAAAAGAGAATGAAAAAGCGTTTCCATATCTGCCTTTGAAACGACCTCAATTTTATTAATGCCAGGAGTTTTTTGCAAAAGGTCGGTGACTTGGGTTTGAAGATCATTGCTAGAAGTATCAGAAAAGAAGGGAATTTCGATAGAAAGTTGGGTTGTTAGCTTTTCTTCCCAAAGGAGGGTTGAATGAATCATAAAAAAAGTAAAAGTAGAACAAAGAGTTCCAAGGTATACCATTAAGATGATGATTTTCGGAACAAAACGAGCAGCAATATCATTTCTGAGAGGTAAATCTTGATCTTTATTCATGAGGCCTTCTTTTCTACTGGCAGTTGAAATACAGTTCCTTCCCTAAGAGCAAGCTGAGGATATGGGAATTTCTTTAAAATACGTTGGTTATGGGTTGTAATAAGAACTGCTGTTCCCGATTTATTTAATTCCTCAAAAAGACAAAGGAGTTTGCTTGCCATTTCGTCATCAACATTTCCTGTTGGCTCATCCGCTAAAAGAAGTTGCGGACGTGTAATTATGGCCCGCGCTATAGCTGCCCTTTGCTTTTGCCCTCCTGAAAGGGAAGGGGGATAGGCCTTCAGACAATCCCCAAGCCCAACCCATTCCAAAAGTTCTCCTGCATGCTTATAGCTCCGCTTTATGTCAACGCCGCGCACCCTTAAGGGAAGAGAAACATTATCGATAACAGTCAAGTGATCCAAAAGGTTAAATTCTTGAAAGACAACACCAATCTTTTGGCGAAGTAGGGGCAGAAGAGTTGGTTTGATCTGAAAAGTATCTTCGCCAAAAAGCTTAACGCTTCCCCACTTTGGCTTAAGACCTAAATACAATATCTTAAGAAGAGAAGATTTTCCAGAGCCGCTCTGTCCCGTAATAAAATGAAAAGACCCCTTTTCAATATAAAAACTGACCCCTTTGAAAATCTCAGGACCCTCATCATATTGATGGCCTACACCTAATAATTCGCCAATCACTTCTGACACAATCATCAATCCTTTTTAAAATAAAAAAACAAAATGGCACAAAACGAAACCATCGTCCAGCTTGCACCGTTTTTATAAAGAGCATATAACCAAAGTAGATAATATGTAAGAGGTTTCATTTTATGATCATTACCTGCCCAACGTGTGCAAAGAGGTATATGCTCGATGATAATTTGCTCCCACGAGAGGGGAGGCAAGTTCGCTGTGTTGCGTGTCAGCACATTTGGTTTCAAGCCCCTCTAGATGAAACATTTCCCATTCTTCCTTTACAGGAAGCTGGAGATATTTTTATTGAACCGCGCGCTTCCTTTGAAAAGAAAAGTTTCTGGAAGTTTTGGTTCTTCAGCTTTTCCTTTCTCCTTTTAGGACTATGTTTCTTAAGTTTTGGCCGAGACCATGTAATTACATACTGGCCGGAAACAGAAAAGATTTATAACCTTATTGGATTACGGGTAAACCATCCCGGTGCAGATCTTTCCATCTTTAATACGTCTTCTCTCCTTCGCATGGAAGGATCTGACGAAATACTCCAAATTTCAGGTGATATTATCAATAACTCAACTCAAGTGCGCCAAATTCCGCCTTTAAAAGTTAAATTACTTGGTGAATCTTCTCATCCAAATTGTAAGGAACAATTGGGAGGAGAATGTGTGTTGGATTTTTGGAACCACCACCTATCAGAGAACTCCCTCTTGCCTGGCGAAAAGATCCATTTTGAAACTGAGGCCCACCCCAAAGTTTCGGGCACACAACGGGTTTCTGTTGAATTTTAAAAATTTATTTATGTTCTCAAGGTCTTGCATTTGTTTACTTCTTTGATTATGTAAATTACTTATAAAGTATTTTTGAAAATGATTCGAAATGGCAATTTTAGAAATTTTAACCGCCCCAGATCCTCGTCTTACCATGAAATCTCTTCCTGTCGAAAAGGTTGATGCCTCTATTCGAAAACTCATGGATAATCTTTTAGAGACACTTTATGATAATAATGGGGTTGGAATTGCCGCTGCTCAAACGGGCATTCATCAAAGAGTTATCGTAATTGATTTAGGAGACAAGCATAATATTTCCCCCAAACCCCTGTTTATGGCAAATCCAGAACTAACTTGGCTTTCTCCTGCAATGCAAACAACTGCAGAAGCTTGTCTTTCTGTCCCTAATTTTTCTGGAAATGTGGTTCGACCTTTGGAGATTGGCGTCACCTATCTGGATGAGAATAATCAGAAAATGACCTTAGAAGTTAGTGGACTTATGGCTGATTGTATCCAGCATGAAGTTGATCATCTGAACGGTATCTTATATATTGAACATCTTTCCTCCCTAAAGCGAAATTTAATTTTGAGTAAGCTCACTAAAATAAAACGTAAGCAAAGGTAGTTTATGGCCCTCAATCGCCCCCCACGCATTGGTTTTATGGGAACTCCTGATTTTGCTCTCAAAATCCTTCAAGCCCTCTTCGAGGCGTCCTATTCAATTGTTGGCGTCTATACTCAACCTCCCCGGCCCGTTGGGAGGGGATATAAAGTCATTGCAAGCCCCGTCCAAAAGTTTGCAGAAGACCACCACCTTCCCGTTTTTTGCCCTAAAACCCTCAAATCAGAAGAAGCGCAAGAAGAATGGCAAGCTTTGAACTTAGATGTAGCCATCGTTGCTGCCTATGGTCTTATTTTACCAAAGGAAATTCTGGAAGCTCCTAAAAAAGGAGCTCTTAATGTTCATGCGTCTCTCTTGCCCCGTTGGCGAGGCGCAGCCCCCATCCAACGGGCTATCCTTGAAGGAGATAAGGAAACGGGTATCACGATTATGAAAATGGACATAGGCCTTGATACAGGAGACATTGTATCTATGAAAAAAATGGCTTTGACCCCAAAGATGACAACACCCCTTCTCTTTGAAAAACTAGCTACATTAGGCGCAGAAGCCCTTTTGGAAGTTCTTCCCGCTTATCTCGAAGGAACAATAAAACCCGTACCTCAACCCAAAGAAGGGGTGACTTATGCAAAAAAACTTGAAAAATCGGAAGGACTCTTAAACTGGAATTTACCTGCATCCGCCCTTGATCAGCAAGTTCGCGCATTAAATCCCTGGCCTGGAACATGGTTTGACGTGGGAGTGGATCGGATTAAAGTGTTAGAAGCCGAAATCATCGCCGGATCCTTCCTAGAAGCCCCTGGAACCATTATCGATGAGAGGCTTACTATTATTTGCAAAGAAGGAGCTTTACGCCCCCTCAAGGTCCAGAAAATTGGAAAAGCGCCCTTATCTACTCATGAATTTTTAAGAGGGTATCAATTTCTTTCAAAACACCTCCCTCATGACACGATTTAAGCTCACCATTGAATATGAAGGCCCTCCTTTTTCAGGGTGGCAGCGCCAAGAAAACCTCCCCACGGTTCAAGGCATTCTTGAAGAGACTTTTTATGATTTCTTAGGAAGTCCTGTCACGATCTGGGGTAGCGGCCGCACCGATGCAGGAGTTCATGCCCAAGGGCAAGTGGCTCATGTGGATATTCTTAAACCTTATGAGCCTTTGGCAATTCAAGGCGCTATGAATAAGCGTCTGCGAAACGTTCCCATTAGTATTGTAAATGTGGAAGAAGTTTCTTCCGATTTTCATGCTCGTTTTTCAGCAAAAAAGCGCTCCTATGAGTATGTTATTTTAAATCGAAGGGCTCCCTCAGCCCTTGAAGAAGCCCGTGCTTGGTGGGTGATTAAACCTTTATCTATTACAGCCATGACCGATGCAGCTTCCGTCCTAATAGGTTGCCATGATTTTTCATCCTTTCGGGATAGCCGATGTCAAGCTAAATCCCCCCTAAAGACATTGGATCACCTTTTCATCGAAAAAGAAGGGGAGAAAATCCTTGTTAGAGCAAGTGCACGTTCATTTCTTCATCATCAAGTCCGCAATATAATCGGAACTTTAAAACGTATTGGTGAGGGAGCCTGGGCGCCAGAAAAAATGCAAGAAATTCTTGAAGCCAAAGACAGAAGGGTTGCCGGTCCTACAGCCCCCGCCCATGGCCTTTACTTAACAAAAATTGACTTTTAGGCTTGACCAAAATCCTCTGATAAAGCTTCGGGCGTCACCCCCAACTTTGCAATGGCTCTCGCCCATCTTTTTTCTACAGGAACGTCAAAGAGAAGATCAGGATCGGCTTCAATTTGAAGCCACCTATTACTATGAAGTTCTGCATCTAGTTGACCTGGAGCCCAACCAACATAACCCATAGCTAGAAGACAATTCTTTGGCCCTCCCCCTTCAGCAATCGACTGTAAAACATCTACCGTTGCTGTTAGGGAAATGTTTTTTCCCAAAGAAATGGTTCCAGGGTGGGTAAAATCATTGGAGTGAAGGACAAAACCACGGCTGGAATCCACTGGGCCACCAAAAAATATAGGTAGATCTCTTTTTATTGCTTCTTGTGAAAGATTCAAGTAATCTAAAAGTCCTTTAAGGGTTAAGTCCCCTAAATGTTTATTAATAACGAGGCCCATGGCACCATTCATATCATGACCACAAATGAAAATAACAGCTTTTTCATACCGAGGATCTTTCATATGTGGCATAGCCAACAAAAACTGGCCAGTGAGGTATCCCGAAAGTTCTTCTTGTTTTGCTTTAGATTCTTCTGTCATATTATATATATGACACAAATTGGGTTAAAATTTTATTACAAATGAAAGATTCTATGAAAATTCCATTTTCCAAGTTTTTAGGGGGGGTCTTTTGTCTTCTCCTTCTTACATCTTTTGTCAGTGCCACAGATAAAGCGCCGGTTGAACTAAAACTGGTTTCTGGAGGTCTTAAAGGTCAAAAGATTCTTGCGGGCCTTGAGATGAAAATCCCCTCTGAATGGCACGTCTATGGTCCCACACCTAAAGGAGAAGATGTGGCGGGCTTTGAGCCTACGATTACCTGGGATAAGTCATCAAATCTGAAGGACCTTACTATTTTATGGCCTCCTCCCTTAAAAACTGAGATTCAAGAACAACTTTCTTACGTTTATGAGGGGAATATTCTGATTCCTTTCGAACTCACTCCTGAAAAAATCGAGGAACCCGTTACGCTTAATCTAGATGTTTCCCTCCTTGCATGCGCTTCTATGTGCATTCCTATTGAGACAACACTCTCTCTGACACTCTCTCCGACCGATAAGGGAGATGACGTTTTTAAGGCAGTGAAGAAATGGGAGAAGTCTTATGAAGGCCTTTCACTTTTTAGCCTTATTCTAATCGCTCTTCTTGGAGGATTTATCCTGAATTTTATGCCATGCGTCTTGCCTGTGCTCTCCCTCAAAGTGATGTCACTTGTCAAACAATCCAAAAAGGCAACAGTTAATCACGCCAAACAAAGTTTTGTCATCACAGGCATAGGAATTTTATTTTCTTTCCTTATGCTTGCTCTTATTACCGTTCTTTTAAAAGCTTCAGGATCGGCGTTTGGCTGGGGAATTCATTTCCAAAATCCTCACTTTTTACTCTTTGTTTTCCTTGTCTTAGTTGCTTTTTCAGCGAGTCTTTTGGGCATTTTCGAAATCGACCTCCCCTCTGGTTTTGGCACATGGCTTATCACCCATGAAGGAAAGGGACGGGTTAAAGACTTCCTCTCGGGCGTTTTTGCCACTTTGCTCGCCACCCCTTGTTCTGCTCCCTTCGTTGGAACCGCTCTTAGCTTCGCCTTAGCCAGGCAAACGGGTGAGATTTTTCTCGTCTTTTTCTTTTTAGGCTTAGGCTTTGCGTTTCCTTACTTTCTACTCGCCTCCCTTCCTCAGCGCTTCATCGTACTACCAAAACCCGGGATGTGGATGATCTGGGTCCAAAGAACCCTTGGAGGTATTTTGGTCCTGACAGCTCTTTGGATAGGGTGGATTTTAAGCTTCCATCTGTCTTTATTGACTCTCTTACTGAGTACGCTTTTAGCGCTTCTTGGCATCTCTCTCTTTTGGATAAAGCACCACAATAAGCCTTCCCTCAATGCCTGGCTTTATGCAACCCCTCTTTTCTTAATTGCCTGGTCTTTTTCTTGGATTTTACAAACGTCTGAGAAAGCGCCTGCGGATAGACATTCTCAATCTTCCCCAGCTTTAGATATTTGGCAGCCTTTTCAACCTGAGGCCATTCCAGCCCTCGTTAGTCGTGGAAAGATTGTTTTTGTGGATGCAACGGCGGAGTGGTGTGTCACCTGCGCTGTCAATAAGAGCCTTGTTTTAAATGATCCTAAAATTACAAGCTTACTCAGCCAGCCTGAGGTGATTGCGATGCGGGCTGACTGGACAAAGCAAGATCCTAAAATCACTGACTTCCTCCAGAAATATGACCGCTACGGCATTCCTTTTAATATTGTCTTTGGACCCAGCAATCCTGAGGGTATTCCTTTACCAGAAGTTCTCTCTATCTCTGGAGTTGAGGAGGCTTTTCAAAGAGCGGGGTTTAAACCTTAGCTTTTCAAGGCATTTTCAATGGCTTGGCGCGCAAGGGAATCGGCACGCTCATTTTCGGGATGTCCCGAATGCCCACGGACCCAGTGCCAAGAAACGTCATGGTTTTGAGTCAAGATATCCAGCTCTTCCCACAAGTCTTGGTTCTTGACGGGTGATTTGTTTGAAAGGCGCCAGTTATTTTTCTTCCATTGGAAAAGCCATTTAGTGATGCCATCCCTCAAATATTGGCTATCCGTATAAACTTCGATCTTAATGGATCGCGTTAAGGCCTTTATGCCTTCAATGGCAGCCCTAAGTTCCATTCGATTATTGGTTGTCATGGCCTCAAAGCCGGACAACTCTTTTTCCTTATTTTTATAGCGTAGAATAACGCCCCACCCTCCTGGACCGGGATTTCCTGAACAGGACCCATCTGTATAGATTTCAACTTTTTGTGTCATTTAATTCCTCTCATTCTAAAGTGCCATAGATGATTCTTCCTTGTCGAGGGGTTCATCCTTAGTTAAGTTAAAAGAAAATGGAGTATTGTATGACTAAACCTTATGAAATCGATCTGGAAAAGGATCAAAAATATTATTGGTGTACCTGCGGCCTCAGTGCAAAGCCGCCCTTTTGTGATGGGGCCCATAAGGGCTCAGGCATGAAATCCCAGTGTTTTACTCCTGACGCTTCAAGAAAGGTAAAGCTTTGCGGTTGTAAGAAAACAAAAAACCCACCCTATTGTGACGGGAGTCATAATAAATGTCCTTGATTATACGAACTATACTCAAAGGATTTCAAGTTACCGGGCAGGCGCCCAAGGGTGAGCACGATGAGCGTAGTTAGCTACGTGACAGAGGGCGAATCCCGCAGGGGAACGCACCCGGAACTTGAAAGGCGAGGAGTATATATTCTTATTTTTTGTCTATTCTTAGGAGGGTGCGCCCTTCCTTCTGATCGTGTTCGCTGCCCCAAAGCTGCGATTCTAGCTGAGTTTTCAAAGACCATCGATAGGACAGAAGGCATTTCTATTCGCACTGAATTAGATAGTCTGATTCCTGAGTGTACTCAAGACAATGCCTATACATACATGACTTTCCGTCTCCGTATGACAAGCTTTAGGCCTATGTCTTCTCTTAAAATGTCTGTAGCTGTCCAAACATCTTACTTTGTTGCCGTTGTCGATGAAGATGGAACGGTCTTAACGCGCTCTGATCATGATCTGGAGATTACTTTTGCGAGTGATCAAACCACGAAAGTCAATTTCGTTCAGGTTCAAGAAAAAATCCCAACCCAAAAGAAGGCCGCCATCTATGTTGGCTTTAATCTTGACGAATCCCAATTTGAGCAGCTTCAAAAAGAGCGGAACAAGGTTTTTGTTGGCCCTCAGTAAAATGGCCAACTTTAAATCGGACCACGGTCGTAATCAGCAGCGCCTCATAGAGGCGCGATAACGGATGGTGCCCGCTGCCAGACTCGAACTGGCACGACCTTTCGATCGACAGATTTTAAGTCTGTTGTGTCTACCATTCCACCAAGCGGGCACGGGCACGACCTTACCTGTTTCATGTTCTCAAATCAAGAGGGATAGACAACAGAGCTGTCAATTTCACTTTAAAATGTCCGCTCAATTAGGCAAACAGTCGACTAGAAAACTTGCTAAGGATTTTGAAATTTCAATCTCTTCAGCTGAAAACCATGTGATGATTACCGAATCATGACGACAGATTCTAAAAGACTATATACCCAAGTCCTTAAAGCGGCCCTTGAATTTAGCGAGCTGGCCTCCTGAATCCAAAAGACGATGAACGCCTGTCCACGCAGGGTGGGATTTAGGATCAATATCGAGACGCAAAGTATCACCAGGTTTTCCCCAGGTTGAGCGAGTTTTAAACTGTTCACCGTCAGTCATAACAACTGTAATTTCATGATAATCTGGATGTATTTCTTTTTTCATATGAAAATCTCCTATAACTGAGATATGCTTATAAAGAAGTTGTTAAAAAATGTCTAGCTTTGTCTTGTATTTAATCTTCCTGTAAGGCTATTGGCAAAAGCCTTTTCAATGTGGACATCAACGCATTTTCCTAAAAGAGAAATGTCCGATGTTACGTGCACTGATTGAAGGTAAGGTGTTTTTCCTAAGTATTGGTCTTCCGTCTTCCCCATTCGATCAAATAAAACGGGGAGAACTTTTCCAACATAAGACTCATTAAAATCTTGTTGTTGTTGATTGAGAAGCTCTTGGAGACGTAAAAGTCGATCAGCTTTAATATCCTCAGGAACTTGATTTTCCATCAGTGCGCCTGGAGTTCCGAGGCGGGGGCTGTATTTAAATGTATAGGCTTGTGTAAAGCCAACCTTTCGTACAAGATCTAAGGTATCTTCAAAATCCTGGTCCGTTTCCTCAGGAAAACCAACAATAAAGTCGGACGAAAGGGCGATATCCGGGCGGAAGGTGCGAAGCTTTTCGATGAGGCTTAAATAATGTTCCCGAGTATGTTTCCGGTTC
Organism: Alphaproteobacteria bacterium; assembly: GCA_021731585.1. Taxonomy (GTDB): domain Bacteria; phylum Pseudomonadota; class Alphaproteobacteria; order UBA9655; family UBA9655; genus UBA9655. The sequence continues at coordinate 10,120 of JAKFXB010000058.1, read as the reverse complement.
ATGGCCTCTAAAACGCGATTAGAACCTGACTGAACCGGCAAATGAAGAAAGGGCATAACTTGTGAGATATCTCGGTGGGCGATCATCAGAGCCTCATCCATGTCTCGTGGGTGAGATGTCATGTAGCGCAATCGCTCAAGTCCTTTGAGAGTAGAAAGATGACTCATAAGATCACCAAGGCCACACTCCTTGCCGTCGAGAAGGCCATGATAAGCATTGACGTTTTGTCCTAAGAGGATGATTTCCTTAGCCCCTTGATTAACTAGGTTGCGAGATTCTACGATAATTTCTTGAACAGGACGGGAAAACTCAGCGCCGCGGGTATAAGGTACGACACAAAAAGTACAAAATTTATCACAGCCTTCTTGAATGGTGAGAAAGGCAGAAGTTCCTAAATTTCCCCGTTCTTGAGGGAGAAAATCAAATTTTGATTCAATGGGAAATTCCACATCTAAAATGCCCCGCCCCGCGCCTGGAGTTTTATCTTGAGACCGCTGAGCCCTGGCAATCATTTCAGGAAGACGATGATAAGTTTGAGGCCCAAAGACCAAATCTACGTAAGGCGCGCGACGCATGATTTCAGCCCCTTCAGCTTGGGCTACGCATCCCGCAACGGCGAGAACCATTTTTTTATCCTTATGGGGCTGAATGCGTCCCAGATCGGAATAAACTTTTTCATCTGCTTTTTCTCGTATATGGCAGGTATTTAAGATCACCAAATCCGCATTTTCTGGGGTTGGGCTGAGGACATATCCTAGAGGCTTTAAAATATCAGTCATGCGTTCTGAATCATAGACATTCATTTGACAGCCATAGGATTTAATATAAAGATTTTTTTGAGTCATCATTTACCCATTTGTTCTGATAAAGGCCTTGAGAAGGCATCAAGAAGACCCTTTTGAATCCATTTATAACTTTCTTGGGCAAGCTCTTTGCGGGAGGGGAAATTAGCTGCCTTAAGAGGAGGATGGATATCCACAATCACTTGGACAGTTCCCCATTGGGCGATGGTCCAGAGATGGGAGACAAGATCAATATCAGGGCTAAACCAACCACATACTTTGCGCATAAAATAAGGCATGGGCAAGCGGTCCCACCCTGCGTAGGTTATAGTAATGGGCTGGACCGTTACATTTTTCTTCATGGCCACATCAAAGAAGGAGCTTCCAAAAGGAAGGATGCGACACCCATCGGACGTTGTACCTTCTGGGAAAAGGATAAGGCTCTCTTTCTTATCAATATAGTCGAGTAACTTATCTGTTCCTTCAGCAATGGCAGCCCGACTTCTATCAATATAAAGCGTTCCTTGGTTCGTTGCGAGCCAGCCCATGATAGGCCACTTCGCAACTTCTTGCTTTGCAACAAAACGAGCCGGAACAAATGTCCCAAGAATAAGGATATCTACATAACTTGAATGGTTACAGACAAAAAGTGTGGGTTTTTCTTTAGAAAGTTCTCCCTTTATAATGAGTTGATGCCCAATACATTTGCGCCAGCTGGAGAGATAAAATCGTCCAAAGCGAAACCCAAGGGGTTGATAAATCTTAAGTAAAAACCAGTAAAGGGGGGTGTAGGTTAAAAAAATAAGAATGATGAGGGTAAAGCGCCAGAGGGCAAGTCCAGGTGATTGGGGCATCAAACTTCCTTACCAAAAGGCGGAGAAACGTATTTATTTGTGTATCTTCCTGTCACAGTTTCTCTCATCACAATAACGCAGACATCTAGTGAATTAAAACCTTGATCAATAAAAGCTCCTTCACCTACAAAGGCGCCAAGTCGAAGATACCCCTTGATGAGGGGAGGAAGTTGTTGTAGGGCTTCTTTTTTGTCTACCTTGTCTTTTGGGATAAGGTTCATATCTTGATAGTGAATATCAAGGGCGCGGACACGGAGTTCAGGAGGCGCTAAATGATTATGATAAAGATATGCAAGAGCCTGGCGATATTTTTGAACATCCGTTCCGATAAAGCTAGCGCAGCCAAAGCATAAATTTACATCGTTTTGTTGAATGTAAGCCCCAATGCCCCGCCATAAAAGTTGCATGGTTGGTTTTGTTCTGTAGTCCTTCTGAACACATGAACGGCCCAATTCCATAACTTGTCCGGGAAAAGAAACAATCTTACTAATTTCAAATTCCGTGGACGTGTAATAATCACCATATTGCTCAGCGGCTTCCCGCAACATAAAACGATAGGTGCCAACGATTTTATTTTTTGCGTGATCAATGACTAATAAAACGTCACAAAAATCATCAATAAGGGACGTATCTCGCTTTAAAAGAGCCATTTCTGGATCAGGTTGTGCGCCGCATTCCTCATAAAAAACTTCATACCTTAAAGCTTGCGCTGCTTGAATTTCTTCTGCTGAACGAGCAAGACGAGCTTCAAGCGTCCCCGACGTCAACATGGGAAGGGTCTTTGAAAACTGTTTAAAAGGTAATGGACTTACATCTGCTATCATAACTAACTTTTTTTCTTTTTATCCTTTTTTAAAGGAACTCCATACAATTCTAAGCGATGACCTACAAGCTCGTATCCTAAACTCTTCGCTATTTCCTGCTGAAGAGTTTCAATTCGATCATCATGAAACTCAATAATCTGTCCTGTACCTTTATCAATTAAATGATGATGGTGCTCAACAGAAGCATTCTCATAGCGCACAATTCCATCGCCAAACTCATGCCGCTTTAAGATATGTTCTTCTTGGAATAAGCGCAAGGTCCGATAAACAGTCGCTAAACTAATTTTTGGATCAACTTGTTGTATGCGTTTGTAGACTTCTTGAATATTTGGGTGGTCTTCGGACGCCGACAAAACTCGAGCAATAACACGCCTTTGTGCAGTCATCCTTAAACCCTTTTCTTGACAGGTCTTTTCAAGATGAGAAAGTCTCATGTACTTCCTTAAATAAAAAGAGACCAACGTTGCATTAAATCAACGTTGGTACTTTTTGTGCCTCTTTGTTAAGCTGCAATATTACGTTGGCGTTCGCGGCGTGTCCCGAGGCCAATATCTTTGGCGAGGTTGCTACGACGCTTTGCATAATTTGGAGCTACCATAGGGTAGTCAGGAGACAATCCCCAACGCTCACGGTATTGATCAGGTGTCATGTTGTAAGCTGTTCTTAGATGGCGCTTTAACATTTTTAAGCGACGTCCATCCTCAAGGCAAACAATATAATCTGGGTGCACTGAATCTTCAACAGGAACAACGGGTTCTGAGCGGTCTTGTAATAAGTAAGACCTAGTTGATCCTAAGTTACAGAGGCTACGATGAACTTGTTGAATCAGTGCAGGAAGTTCCTGGACATCTATTTCATTGTTAGAAACATAAGACGCAACAACGTCTACGACTAATTCAACAACATTGTTGGAATCTATTCTTTGAGTCATTTTCAACCTTTCTCCATAGTTCATTACCACTTTCTATATTACATTAATAAAAAGTATTCAACACTTTTCTATATCTTTTTAAAAATAAAAAATTTTCTTTAATTCTCTTAGAAAAGTTTTTTCACAAGGTTCAAGGCTGCAATACAATTATTTCCTTCTCTTTTATAGTATTTGGGACGTTTGTTTAATAGCTGAAAACTATGATTTTTATAAAAATAATGTGCCCCTTCATTATCTTCCGCAACTTCAAGAAAAATTTGTGAAATATTTTTATGGACTAAGTGGGTCATAAGAGTTTTTAAAAGCAAAGTTGCCTGTCCTTGCTTTTGGTAGGTTGGATCAACGATTAATGTTAAAATTTCAGCTTCATTTCCGACTTCTCGCCATAAAATAATGCTTGTGAGGACATCATCTTTTGTGACTTTTAAGCCATAAATAAGGGGATCATCAATAAAGTCTTTAAAATCTTTTTCTGTCCAACCCTTGTAAAAAGATTGTTGATGAAGAAGGGCCGCTTTTGAGCAGTCGCTTTGTATTAGTGGGGCGATGAGCATGACTTTTTGAAGGGGCTTACATCAGCTTCACGAACATAAAAGGCATGGGGTTCGACAAACAGAATTGGGTTTTTAAAAAAGGCGAAAGCGAGCTTTTGAGCCCCTTGCCAGGGGGTTGAAATTTCGTTGAAGTCAAGTCCATCAAGGAAAGGATGAATTCCATTTCCTGCAAGGGAAGGTGGAGAAGAGGTTTTAAGAATTTTTTCGAGGTCTTCTCGTTCTAAACTTTGGGGTCGTTGAGGAGTCCCATCAATAAAACGTCTTCCGAAAACGTCTTTGCGATGGGCTTCAATTAAAACAAGGACATCTTTTTGATTATTAAGACAGAGAAAATCAGTTAAAAAACCGTCCATTCCCTTTAAAGGAATCCCTAAACCCATAGCAAATCCTTTTGCAAAAGAAAGGCCAATACGAATTCCAGTAAATGAGCCAGGACCTAAATTAACAATGACTTGATCAGGAAGAGAGCTGCCAAGACTATTTTTTACCAACTGAGGTAAAAGAGCAGCTTGGTCTCTTTCAGAGATCTTTTCATGAAAAGCTAGCTCTTGCCCATTTTTCCAAAAAGCAACTGAACAATTCCAAGCTGTAGTATCAATGGCCAAGATTTTCATTAATCTTTCCAACGCCGGTGAAGCCAAAGCCATTGTCCAGTACGCTCTTTAACCCACTCTCCCAACATTGTATTAATTGAGAGAAGTAAATCATACATGTCCTGACGATGATCTCCTTTAGAAGCATAGTTTATAGGGGGATAAAAAGTGACCCGAAAATGAGAACCATGAAGTCGTTCGGAGCGTGCTGGTAAAAGAGGACAACTCTGATTGAGATACATTCGCGCAACACCTGTAGCTGTCATGGCTTCTCGTCCTAAGAAAGGAATAGCCATGCCCTCTCCTAATTTTTGATCGATGAGGAGAAGGGCATGCTCTCCTCGTTTGATAAGGGAAAAAAGATCTCTGGGACCCCCTTGTCTTTTTGTGATGACATTTTTAACAGCAAGTTTTTGACATTTTAACATAAGAGCATCCACCCATGGGTTGTTTGCTGGGCGATACATTTGCGTGAGATCAAACCCAATGGATTGCGCAGCAAGGGTAATCATTTGCCAATTTCCCGTATGAGCTGTAAAAATAACTCCTGGTTTACCATCATTTTGGAAGTGCTTTAGATTCTCAAGGCCAACGACTTCAATGTTACGTAAGGTCTTGCCATCCCAAAAAGCATCCGGGCTGGCATACTCGGCTGCTAGAAGACCAAAATTTTCCCACATTTCCTTAATGATTCTTTTGATTTCAATTGAAGTCATATCAGGAAAACATTTTCTGAGGTTTCTCTGGGCTCTTTTACTCCATGGTAATAAAGGGCCAAAATTCCGTCCGATCCATCCTCCTAAGGCAAGAGATTGTTTGGTAGGAAGAAGATAATGGAAGAAAATAAAAGCACTTCCCACAAAAGCTCCTTCAAAAAGATGGCGAATTCTCTTTAAAAGACTAAACTTCATGATCTCTCCATTAAAGTGGGAATTTTTCCGAGGATAAAGTGATAGAGCTCTTCCTCATCTTGAAATTGAATGCTCATATCTAGAACATGGAGTCGTTCTTGCCAAGAGGGATCAATTTTTATCCAATCTTTACGAGTTGTCATAAGAACAGCATCATGGTTTTGAGCTAGTTTTTCAAGACGAAGAAGATCTGCTTCTTTATAAACATAATGATCGGGAAAACTTTTCGTGGCGATAAGATTAAAGTTCATGTCCTTTATGGACCTGTAAAATTTTTGAGGAAAGCCAATTCCACAAAAAGCGACGACACGCTTTTTTGATAGGGTTAAAGGTTTCAATTCAAGAGTTGCCTTAAAGCAGGGCTGAAGAGGGAGGGTTGTTTTTTTCCCAATATATACAAAGCCATCTGCTCTTCTCAGGCCTTCTCTGAGATTCTCTCGCAAAGGTCCAGCCGGTAAAGGATATCCATTCCCAAAGTCTTGCATAGAGTCAACAACAACTAAAGAAAGATCCTTCACAAGACCGTTTGTTTGATGTCCATCATCTAAAATAACAAGGTCAGCTCCATGCTCTATAGCTTTTTTAACTCCGTCTCTTCTTTTTTTTGCAACCCACGTTGGAGCTTGCTGAGCGAGAAGGAGAGCCTCATCACCGACTTCTTGGTAGGTTTGTTGGGTATTAACTTTAAGAGGACCTATTTCAATTCCTTTGTATCCACGAGTGACAAAGTGGACGGTAAATCCTTTGCTTTGGAGAAGCTTAGCTAAAGAAAGAGCGACAGGTGTTTTTCCCGCTCCTCCGCACACTATATTTCCGACGCTGATGATAGGAACTGAAAATTTCTGATTTTTTTTATATGAACGAATGCGGCTTACAATGTTACTATATATCCATCCTAAAGGAGCGAGAAAAGTTGAAAGAATTCCTGGGGTTTTGTACCAAAACTGAGGCGCTTTCATATTTGATCCCGCTTTAAAGCTTTAAGATGGGGAGAGAGCAACATCATTAAGTTTTTCAAACCATCTTCTCTATAATTTTTTAGAATGAGGGGCTCCTTATAATTATCCTTTTTCTTTTGTAACCAAGGATCAATGTAAGCCGCAAGATCAGGATTTCCATCAATAAGGTGGGAAAAGTTTAAAGCACTAAGAGCTTCATAGAGCTGGGGATTTTTGAAGGTATGGGGGCCATGGACAACAAAGGTGTTTAATTGAGCGGCTTCAATGGGATTGTGGCCTCCTTTAGGAATTAAGGTGGCTCCCATAAGGACAATCGGAGAGAGAGCATAAAAAAGGCCCAATTCTCCAAGAGTATCTACAATATAGATGTGAGCGCCTGAAAAAGGCAATTCTTCAGACCTTAAAACAGAAGACAGGCCTTCTTTTTTGGCTAAATCTTTTAAAAGGGTAGCGCGTTCAATATGGCGTGGCACCAAAATTGTTAAAAGATCAGGGGTCGTTTTTTGAAGAATTTTATGGGTCTCCAAGATAATCTCTTCTTCCCCAGGGTGCGTGCTTGCGGCAAGCCAAACAGATCGCATTCCAATCTCTTTTTTAAGGGCTATATACTTTTTAGAATCAACCTCTAAAGGAGACATCATTAATTTAACGTTTCCCATATCAAAAACATTCTTGGCTCCCAAGGTTTTAAAGAGGGAGGCTTGCTTTTCTGATTGAACGCCACAACAAACAAGACGAGAGAGGAGAGGAGAAATCAGCCCCTTGAGAAGCTTCCAGTTTGAAAAACTTTTCTCTGACATGCGTCCGTTGAGAAGTATGGTGGGGATGCCTCTTTCTTGGGTTTCATGCATGAGGTTTGGCCAAAGTTCTGATTCAATCCAGATAGCAAGGTCAGGTTGCCAATATTCTAAAAAACGCCCTACAGCTTGAGGGGTATCAACTGGGCAAAATTGGTGGAAGACGTTTTTAGGGAGTCTCTTTTGGATAACAGTTGCTGAAGAAGGTGTTGTCGTTGTGAGTAAAACATGAACTTCGGGATATTTTCTAATAATTGATTGAATAATGGTAAGAGCCGCAACCGCCTCCCCAACGCTGACTGCATTAACCCATAACAGAGACCGTGGTGGTCTGGGAAGGCTTGCTCTTCCTTTTCGTTCAGAAAGGCGCGCTTTTTCTTCATGTCCTTTCAACGCTCTCCAGTGGAGATAGGCTGAAACAAAAGGTGCTCCTAACCAAGAAACACCATAGTAAGCACTTTTTAGCAAACTCATGCTATCTCCATTTTCTTCTCTCCATGCCCACATTCAAGGTCGGCTTCATGGGTAATTTTGCGCAAGGATTTTTCTAGCTCTGCGCGAATGTCTTCATCACTTTTGGTGGGGTCATTAACTTCAATAAGGGGACCATAACGGATAATACCCTTTCCAAAGGGAAGGGGAATAAAAAAGCGATCCCAGCTCTTCATAAAAAACCCGCGAGTTGAGGAATAGGTCAGAGGCATAATAGCGGCTTTTCCGAGTCTTGCGATTTGAATTACGCCAAGGCTAGCTTGGTATCGTGGGCCGCGTGGTCCATCAGGGGTGATCCCAACTGATTCGCCCTTTTTCAAAACTTTTATGATATTAAAAAGAGCCTGTCTCCCCCCGCGGGTTGAGGAGCCGGCAATCCACCCAAACCCAAAGTTTTGCGTTGTCCTTGCAATAATCTCTCCATCGGGGTGGCTTGAAATGAGCATGTGTAACTTATGAGGTCCATACCACCCTTTAAATAACATCAAAAGACGGCCATGCCAGAAACAGGCAATAAGTGGTTTTCCTTGATTCCAAGAAGGAGCGGGATGTCCTTTTTCTTGCAATTCCCATTTGTTCGTGAGCCAAATAAGCCTCACGTATTGAGCGATAAGGAACCCGGCAGCTCGCCGAATAAAGGAGGATCCTCGGATTTTTTTAAAGAGTTTCATCCTTATTCTCCTTTAAGAAGCCAAGGGGATAGCATCGGATGAAAACTGAAGATCGACGAGTCGTGCGTAGGTTTTCTTATTTTTAAGAAGTTCTTGATGGGTTCCTTCCTCAGTTACGTTTCCCTGCTCAATAACGTAAATCTTATCCGCATCCATAACCGTTGAAAGGCGATGAGCAACAACGACAGTGGTCCGGCCTTCCATAAGACGATTTAAGGCGGTTTGAACTTGACGTTCTGATTCAGTATCAAGGGAAGAGGTGGCTTCGTCTAAGAGAAGGATAGGCGCATTTTTTAACATAGCACGAGCAATGGAAAGGCGTTGCCGTTGTCCCCCCGAAAGGCGTATGCCTTGCTCTCCAACAAAAGTATCATATCCTTCAGGAAGTTGCAGGATAAACTCGTGAGCTGCTGCTGCCTTTGCAGCTTTTATAATATCATCTTCGGAGGCGTCCCAACGACCATAGGCAATATTGGCTCTTATCGTATCATCAAACAAAATGACTTCTTGGCTTACAAGAGAGATTTGTGAACGAAGAGACTCTAAGGTAACTTTTTGAATATCCATACTATCAATTGAAATAGTTCCACAGGTGACCTCATAAAAGCGAGCAATAAGGTTTAAAAGGGTTGATTTTCCAGAACCACTGGGCCCAACAAGGGCAATGCGTTTTCCTGCGGGAATTTCTAGGGAAACGGTATTAAGAGTTTTTTTTCCACGAGAGTATGAAAAGTCGACGGACTTAAGAGAAATTTTTCCTTTATGTATGTGAAGAGGAAAAGCTCCAGGAAGATCAACAATAGTTGGCTTCAAATCAATAACATTGAAAACACGTACGGCTGCGGCTAGTCCTTCTTGTAAGTTGGCATTTAAATTAGCAAGACGCTTTAAAGGCTCATAAGCCAGCAAAAGTGCGGTGATGAATGAAATAAAAGTTCCCGTAGTTCGGTTACCAGCAATGACCTGAGATCCACCGTAAAGGATAACGATGACAATAGCAATGCCACCCAAGGTTTCCATGATGGGATGAGAGGCGGCCCTGACGCGCCCTCCTTTTATATTGAGATGACTTAAAATATTGATAAGGTGATGGGCGCGTTTTTTCTCATAAGTCTCCATGGCATAGGATTTAACAATGCGCATCCCTTGAAACACTTGATGGAGAAGAATCGTAAAGACGCTCATTTCTTCTTGTGTGTTGGAAGAGACTTTACGCATTTTTTTACCAATCTTCACAATAGGAAGAAGAGCAACAGGGAAAACAAAGAAAGCCAAAGAAGCCAAAAGCCAATCTTGATAAAACATCAATGCGATTAAAAAGAGAAGAGAAAGCGTATCCTTCCCAATTCCTGTTAAAGCAGTCGTCACTGCATTGCGCATTAAATTGACGTCATTAATAACTCGTGAAACAAGTTCTCCACTTGAGCGTGCATGAAAGTACGCTAGATCAGCATCAATAAAATGGTCAAAAAGTCGTTTTTGGATATCACCAATAATCTTTTGCCCTACATAAATTAAACTGACCGATTCTCCAAAACTAGAAAGTCCTTTTAAAATAAATATTCCTAAGACAAGTAAAGCAACCTGAAAGAGCATCCCCTCATTTTTGGCAACAAAAACATCATCAAAAAGAGGTTGGAGCATTTTGGCAAGGCTCGCTGTTGTTAGTGCAGCAATGGTCATGCATAAAAGTCCACCCCAGATGTACCAATGATAAGGTTTGATATGCTCCCTCCATAAGCGGCTTATAAG
>JAKFXB010000059.1 GCA_021731585.1 Alphaproteobacteria bacterium | reverse complement strand
CACACTAACGCCTCGTTTTCTTCTTCTGAATTTTCAGGAACGACGATGACTTCTTGCTTTACTGGCTTCTTTTTAGTTCTTTTTACTATCGGTTTTGCTTCACTTTCCTGAGTCTCTTCGTAATTCATTGGTTTCTCCGGCTTTAGCAAAAAAGCCTCCACACTTGACCTCAAAGGCTTTTGATAAGTCATTTGCAGTTTTGTACAAGGATAATCGCCGGGAAGTTTGATGTAGCATTCGAGATCTTCGAGTTGAGAGAGTTCAGTCGGCATCACAAGGGGCTTTTGGCGAGTGTGATGGCTCAAGGAAACACCATCGCGCATACTGTTGGCACCGTAGGAGATGTTTTCTTGGGGCTCAATTTCTTCCTTATCGCCCAGAACCTTTGAAATCCATGCTTGGGTTGAGGGCTCGGTGCAACGAAAGAAGACTTTGGTATTGAAAAGATCGAGCATGGATTCAGCGCCTTGCCGGCCGTAAATTTCTTCCAGTTGAGGTTTGCTTTGAAAGCCTACGAGGAAACACCCTCCGTATTTCCGCCCCTCCGCAAGGCCCATGTGGAGGCTGGGGAGTTTTTGAAGAGCAGCTAGCTCATCGATGATAAACCAAAGACGCCTGTTATAATCCTCTGGCAATACCATCAAAGCATTAATGGCCATATCCACCCAAGCAGAGATGAGGGGCTTTAAAGTTTGACGCTGGTCAGAGCGAGCAGTAATGAAAATAATCCCTTTCTGTTTCTCATTCATAACCCAATTTCGTAGAGAGAAAGGACTTATCTCAGGAGAGAGTGCATTCTCCAACTGTCTCAGACCTTCAACGTAAGAAGAGAGAACACTTCGGATAGATTGGGTTGTTTTTTCATTGCTGGCACAAGTTAGAGTGGCGGCTTCTGTGCCTTTAAAGAAGTCCTCAAACTCTTTCTCTGAAGAGGAGAGAAGAAATGTTGTGAGTTTGTCTATATCTTGTGTTCCTTGGAATGCAAACTTGCGGAGAGCCGCTTTCAGGACAGCTCGGCTAGCATTATCCCAAAAAGGATCCTTGATATGCTTGTTTTCAGGGATAAAAGAGTTGGTGAGGACATCATAATGGGACGCCAAATGACAATCGACCCAGGGATGCCAAAATTGTGATCTGATATCTAAGGGATTGAGGATAAAATCTGTCTTTTTATTGTAATACCGGGAAATATAGCTCCCTGTCACATCAACAATGATGGCTTTGTCTCCACGTTTTCTTATTTGAGGTAGGAGATTATGAAAAGCATTGGTTTTTCCTGATCCCGTCGTTCCTGTCATAAGAAGGTGGGACGTTTCCTTGTTTTTAACAAGAGGGAGAGTTTCTAAGGTAAGGTCAGAGGCTTCACCTTTTCTTTTTAAGAGCCTCGCAAGCTTAGAAAACTCCATAAAGCTATTTCCCCGTTGATGCTTGGCTTGTCTATACGCCCGTCCCAGAAGAAACCACAAAGCCATAAGAGTTAGAAAAGATAACCCGGCCCATTCCAGGCTTTTATAGGCAATGTCTTTTAAAGCTATTTCCATTTGATCAGTTGTCTTTTTAAGAAACGGGTCTTTTAGGATACTGAGACAGCTCCTACGATAAGGCTTGCCTTTAAGAGGGAGGTAATCTTGATATAGTTCTGGATGTTTTTGGACAGGATTTGTGGCGAGCATAAATCTTGCCCAAGAGGTTTGAGAGAGAGCTCTCCATCCATATCCTGGAAGCTGATAGCTTTTCCAGGCAAAACATGAAACTCCCATTACAAAGGCTATAACAATCCCTGCAACAAAGATTTGCTTGAACATGTGGAGTTGGTGGATATGAACTTGCCCACCTTGGGTGAGGGTTTTAAAGAAGGCCATGGGCTATTTCCTATTCAGTGGTGAGTTGTGAGGTGTTTTGTCTTTAGGCATCTCCTTAGAGGAATCGAACAGTTCATCGAGTCCTACAGTCGAGACAGCAGACCACCCAATTTGTTTCAGGTTACTGCCCACAACCGTTTGATTTCTCCCTGTCTCCACCTTTTCCTGGAGTGGAATAAGCTCCTGGGCATGTTCTTTTTGCCGGGCTTTAAGCCTTGCCTTTGCTTGTGCTTGTTGATTAGTAACCTCTTTTTTGAGGCCGGATTCTTGGAATGTTTCTTCCCTTAGCCCTAGGCTTTGTCCTTTCTGTTTTAGGGATTCCGTATTTTTATCATACTGAGATTCAATTTCGTGATCAGCTTTGAAAGCATTGGATTGACCTTGATACTGACTCTCAATTTCTTGATTGAGTTGGGACGTATTGATCCGCCTGATATCGTAGGTGGGATGATCTTTCTTAAATCCATCCACATAGGCTTCATACTCAGCTCCACCTGCATTAAGGATAGCAACAGCTCGTTGCATGCCAATGGGGTTTGAAACCCCAGGACTAGCCCCTGGTCCAGTATTGATCGGCTGTTTTGCCACATACTCAAGGAGAGCTTGTGTCAGATTGCGAGATTCTTGGAAGTCTCGTCTTTGACTGCTGGCAACAGAATCGGAAGCCTCTTTCATTTTATTGTGAGCAACTGTAGCTTCTTCTCTTAAATGATGGGCTTTATTGAGACTTGCGGCTGCACCCGTTGCCAATTCAGCACCCTTGATATCATTCCGGCTTTCCATGTCAGAGTGAGCTGCAGAAACCACTGTGTCCAGGCTATAGCTGTATCCCTTCTGATCAGCGATGGCTTGAGCCTTTTGCAGTTGTTCCGAGTGGGCTGTGGAGCCTGAAAGACGGGTGCTTCCTTCGATGCTTGCTCCTAACCATTTTGGCGTTCCTGCCTGGATGCCAATAGCCAACTCATGGGCTCGAGATTTTGAAACACCCAGGTTTTCACTAATATCTTTTGTAAAGTTATGGTGGTCTTGAAGGGCTTTGACCTCATTACTTGTGAGAGTTTTACTATCACTTTCATGTTTTGAAAAGTCAGAGCCAAGCCTTTCCATGACATTAGCTGTTTGCTGCACGGCTGTATCCATTGAGTGTCCTGCTGCAATACTTTTTGATTCAGCAACACTTTGCGCTTCATGAAGACGTTGTTGATGCTCTCGGCTTGTATTGACGGTGCCCATAATTTGAACGCTTAAATGAGACATGGCTTGATCATTAAAGGCCTGTTTGCCGTCGGCAAAGGTGTTGGTCTCAATCCCTGAAGTTCCCATGGCTTTAAATTGAGAGGCATTATAGCTTGGACTCGTGTTGTGCTGAAAAGCTGTTGTGTTCTGATAGGTTTGGGTGCCCATACTGACATTACCTAAACTGATATTGCCAGAGACGGCTTCAGAAGCCGCTCCACTGGCTGCACTCTGCATGGCTGAGCCTAAGTGCTGAGCAAGACCCACAAAAGCTGCTGCGCCTTGTTTGAGTATTCCGTAAGAGATAAAGGGGATACTCACAGAAAGCCACGCCGCTAAAGTTACCATGTCCGCATTGGCATTAATAATGGCGGAGGAGTTGATAAGAGTGAGTCCATTTTGTGCTCCGAGGCTCATAGTTTCTGACTTTCCATAGAGAGTCATAATCAAATTTAAAATGGCATAAAGAGGAGCCCATAGCTGGGTCCAAACAAGAATTCCAAAGTAAGTCATCAACACTTTGTATCCATTCGGCAGCAACGCTAGAACCACAATGAAGATAAAGAGCCCATAGCTTAAAGCTTCAATGACATTCTTAAACAAAGGCAGTGTTCGTGCGGCAATTTCTCCTGCAACCGCATACGCCGTTCGTTGCTGAAGAAGAGCTTTTGTGGCCGCGTAATTAGATGGGGTTCCTAACTCAGAGAGTTTGTTATTACTGCCATCTTCAATGGCATTGATCATCATTTCTTGCTTGAGAAGAGTGGAGGCATCTTCAGCAATATCCGTCATAAGCCGGTAGCCCTGATCAAGGTTTGTAAAAAAAGCAGCTCTTGTCAGGTTTTGATTCTGAACACGACTTCCATAAATTTCTATGGCGCGTTCAATTTCAGCATTCCATAAGTTAGCAAGACTTGTCGCTCCATCCCTGCAGGTCACAATAGTTCCCGGGTTCTTTCCTGCTTTATAAAGAAACCCTAATAGGGGGGAGGCTTGTGTTTTTACAAGTGCCCAGATATCAGGTGTATTCTGAAGATCAGTGAGAGTATATTTATGGCCAATCATCGCATCATATACGACACATTGATTCACAAACCGTTCCATATTGCCCTTAAATTCAGGATCCACAATTCGAAATTGCCCAACCTGACTCATCAATGAAGAAGCAAACACGGTTCCTGTCTGATGATAAGGCATATAATAAGGAAGACTAAAAACCGACTCCATCTGTTCTGTGATTCCTCGCCCGACTTGACTTACCAAACTTGCAAAAGCTCCTAAGGCAAAAGGCACGTGATCAACCTTGGCTCTCATTTTTGTGAGAGGATCATGAATCCAAATGGTCGTTTTAGGCAAAAAGAGAAGATTGGTTGCAATCACAACCCACAAAAGCCACTTTAAGCCTTCTTCTAAACTGCTACGTACGAGCATGAGAATCAGCATATAAACTGACCCCACCATCAATCCAATACGGATGAGCGGCATCACCAATCCTGTATGATTTGTCTTAAATAATGCGGCTATCCCATTAAAGACCTGGACAAAGAGCTCTCCTCCCCCATAGGTGGTAATAACATGTTCCATCTTATTTTTCTCCAGCCTTTGTTCCTTGTTGAGAAGAAACGAACATGTTCTGCAGTTTGGATTCGACCTGTTGGGTCCTTTCTATTAAATCAAGGGTGATCGATATCTGTTCAAAAAGGGCTGTTCGCTTGGCATAGAGAAGCTTTCTTGAACTTGCAATGCCAGCTCTTAGCTCTTCAATCATGCCATCATTGACTTGGACCTTTTTAAGCTGAGTGACGCTGTCCCACACAAGGGACATGACTTCATCGAGATACTGCAGGAGAATATCGTGAGCAATGGCTTCACTAAATTCTGTGATACTAAGAGGATTTCCTCCATTTTTAAATGCGACCTCTACAGCGATAATCTTTAACACAGGAATCATGGTTGAGTTGATAAAGCCCTGCTCTTCCTCAGAGAGCCTTCCATCAACACGAATCTTCTGTGAAATAGAAACCAGTATATTCTGAACTTTTGAAGAAAGGGCACTGACTTGGGGTAAAGATACACTCTGCAATGTAGGACTAAGACACCTATCTTCACTTTGATCGTCACACCTATAAACCTGAGCAGGGACATTGCCTGTTAACAAGGCTGCTATCAATTGAGGATCATTGCTCTTTGAAGGGAGGACCTTAACTTCTAATCCCTCGCCTACACGTCTTGAAACGATGGTGCCGGAGAGAGTCATAAAGAACTCAGCCAGTTCCCTATTATGAGCTAAAAAGCCATTCTTTAAAATGGCTTTCCAAGCCACATTAAACTCATCACCCAACATATCTCTAAATCCTGGTCTTTCAGCTTTCCGATTTAAGACATCTTCTCTTTGGACTTCAGAGCCACATTTTTGCCGTCCTTGAGCCCAATCGGTTGCAATGCCAAGATCTTTACTCATAGCGTTACAAAGCAATTGAGAGCTGGCATCCGATTGAGGCCACACGCCTCCTACAAGCGTTGCTGCGGCTTCGCAGGAGTTAATGCTTTGATTAGTCATCTTTTGGACCTTAGCAAGCAGATCATCGAGTACACTCTTAATCTGAGGCGTTACAGTTGCTAGAGCGAGATTAAAGGCATAGCCACTTGCGTTACTTCCAATATTCCGGAGAAGGGTAATAAACTGCTGGGCATTGATATAACTAAACCCTCCCATAAAGAGATCAATGCCTCCACACCCGGCACGATAATGAGGCAGCTGCAAAGAAAGCAAATCCGCATTATTGACTTTCGATCGAGCAAAGAGACTTCCACCTGTATAAAAGCCGCCTGTTTGATCTTGATAACCTCCTCCCTCAGTGACGTTATGAGCCATGCCAAGAGTACGAAAAGCTCTCTCAAGATTCGCTTGCATGCCATGGGCTAGAGAGCTGCTCAATATAAGAAGCAATAAAGAAAACTTTGCCCAAATAAGTTTGGTTTCGATGAAGTTAATTTTTCGCGAACTTATTGATTTTAAATAAATAAAAATCATCGCCACCTCTTCCTTATTGTTGTAATGTCACATCTAGGCCTCCGCCCAAACTCTTTCTCTCTGCTATGCATATTAAGAAGAAAGAGACTACTCTCTAGGTTCCTTTGAGACACCTCCCTGTGCTCATAGGGATCTAGAGGTTTTTTTCTCAGTCCTAAGAAAAAGAGTTTTTTAAAATCCAGTTTTTCAAAACGCACTTGTCTTTCTTTTCGATAAGAACCATGTATAATATGAGAATATTTAAGGAGAAATGTCATGACTTACCTCACTATTCCCGCTGAGTTGGATAAGCGCTTGTCAGCTCTTGCTGCCAAAGCTCACGTTTCCAAAGATGAATATGCTCTTCATGCTTTGGAAGAATATCTTGAGGACCAGGAAGATTATTTACAGGCTCTTGAGATTTCCCAACGTGTGGAAAGAGGAGAAGAAAAAACCATTCCGTATGAAGACGTAATAAGGCAATACGAGAATGACCACTCTTCCCACTAAATGGTCTTTGGAGTTTACTGAAAAAGCGACTAAAGAATTCAAAAAACTTGATCCTGAAACCTACCGCAGAGTTAGAAATTTTCTTGATAAGAACCTTCTGACAGCTGAAGACCCACGAGTGTTGGGTAAAGCTCTTACCGGAAATCTGAAAGAGTTCTGGCGATATCGGATCGGGGATTACCGGTTGATTTGCGAAGTTATGGATCACAAATTGACTATTGTTGCCATAAAAATAGGTCATCGCAGTAAAGTTTATAAAAATGTTTATTTTAAAAATGTTCATTTTTTGAAATCTCCCGCTTGAACACGTGTTAAGAGGTCTATTCTTTCTTCAATTTCACTTTCAGAAACCAATCCATAAGCCAAAGGAATCATTTGTCCTGAACTTGGATGAAAGGCGATCAATGCTGGAACATGAGACACTTGAAGACGCGTTGCCATGCCGTTATCTCGTCTTGCTTCAGGGAACTCTGGTAACCTCCTTCCATCTAAAGACACTGCAAGAACAGACCATCCATGCTTTTTAGCAAAATCTTTCACAACAGGAGCAAAGTGATGACAGTAAGCACATTCACCCTTAAAGAAGAAGAACAACCCATATTCTTGAGCTAAGGCTTTAATGCGCCTTGTAATGTCTTGATGCCTCTCCTGGTAGTAGATATGCCGAGCATTTTGATCAACGGGATGAACTAAGGTTTCATCTAAGGAAGGGGTCCTTAAAACAACCTGTTTCCATGATTCCGAAAACCGCTCGCTTTGATCCATCAGCGCTTTTTGCGCAAGAATGTAAGTTATGATATTCTCATGAGAAGGCTCGAGAATGGCTGAATGCAGCTTTGTCTCGAGTTCCTTGCGCTGAGCCTCAATTTTCTCCGTTGGGGTAGAAGAAGAGAAAGAAGGGTTCCTGCCGGAAGAGTTCTTCTTTCTCTCTTCTATTTTGCTGTTTCTCGAAAACTCCTCATACCAATGCCAACCCTCTGCATGCCTCTCAAAAAAGGCAAGCTTCAAGCTTGACCCAATTATAGGGGAATTTTTTGATCCAACTTTTAAAGAATCCTCATGCTTCACATGAGGTTGGGGTAAAGAATGAGAAGTAGCTTTTGCAGCAGTAGGTAGAGATAAAGAGTAAACGTTCAAAAAGAAAACAAGAGAAAAAACTACCTGCTTCAAAATCATACTAAGAAGTCTTAGATCCCACCATCTCTCAACGAACTTTCTGATGACTGATAACCGATTACTGATCACAGATTACGCCTCCGGTCTTTGCGGGGTTTGTTTTGCTGTGCTAGAACTTGCTCCAGAAGGACTAGTCCTCGAGGGGCTGAGTCCCCTTTTGATAGTATCGAGACGTTCTCCTATTTTTTCTCCCATTCCTTGGAGTTTTTGAGGACTATAGTTTTTCATGAGATCTTCAAAGGCTTCTCGAAGATCCAGCTTAGAAAAGTCAATGCGTTGGATTTCATTTATGGTAAAACCTCTGCAGAGGGGCTCTTTTGGACTACCCCAGCCAAGATTGATTTGTCTCCTTCCTTGTTCATGAAAGGCTTTGAGAAGCTTTGATCCAAAGCAACAAAAGGAAGATTTCTTCTTAACGCACTTGCCTAAAACCTTTTTAGCGCAATAGGTACCTACATAATGACACAAACGCCCTTTACGCTTTTCCTGAAGAAGTTTTTCATTCGCACTACATCCCCCAAGACCAAGGCTCTTTCCCCAACCCTTTCCTGAACCGCAGCAGTCTTTAAAACTCAAGATATGCTTTGAACATTGATGCTCCTTTCCCGTAAAGATAGAGTTGATTTTTCCTTGCATGTCCTTAAGGAGGCTTAATTGAGCTATTGAGGACATCATCTCATTGTTAGCTTCAAAACTTTGATCCCGGCAGCTTCCATCAAGACAGAAAGGCGTGTTGCCTCCCGTAATATGATAAGAACTTTTACTTCCTCCTTTGCATTGATAGGTCTGGGTATAGGCAACACATATGTTACCTACACTTTGTTTACAGACAGAGTTAATCTGAACACAGCCTCGTGCCCTTAAAGGGCCGCAGTTGTCTTTTGTAGGAAAGTCACAAGCATAGGTTAGTTTTTCTTCCCAACATGGTTTAGTAATTTGGACACCTTCAATAACCCGTGTTTGAGGTCCTTGGGTACATTCTTTCGTATCATAGTGGCAAAGCCCTTGATCAACGCGCTCCTCTAGTCTTTCGCAATTTGAAACCCATTTATCGGGGAGGATTTCGTAAGAGTCCTCTTCATAAGTGATTTTAATGCGGGGCCTGTATGTATACCAACTTTTTTTTCTGCCTAGATTTTTATGTGTATGGCCATCGTAATTGAGGAGAAACCACTGTCTTATGCGTCCCCACCGTCCTTTAACAAGTTCCATTTTGATTCTAACTTCTTTAATTTTATCCACTGGAAAACTTAAGGAAGGAATACTTGCACAGCATCCATATGTTTCTCCACTAAGTTCTTGCATACAGGCTTTATACGGAGCTGTAATCTCTCCCCCATTATGATAAACTTCCTGAACAGCATTTCTCAAAGCTCCACAGGAAAGAGAGAAACGTCTCTTTTTTCCATAGGGCAGCCATATATGAAAGTTGGTCTCGAACTCCTTTCTAAGTATTATTTTCCGCACTTCTACGATGAGCTGGTTTGTACAGCTTTCAAGAGAATCATCGCCTGGCTCTTCACAGGTGAGGATTTCATCCCCTGCCTTCGCAGGGGCAAGCATTATTTCCGTTGTTCCTTCTCCACCTATCTCTTGTAATGGTGACTTCATAATTTTTTGAGATCCGGTGATAAGAGAATCTTTTGAGGGATCAATTTTAACTTGAGGGCGAGAGTTAGTGCTGTGATGAAGCATCTGGCTGACAGGGTCAGAGTAATGAATACTTTGAGCCCGTCCATTAAGGTCTCTGTCTTTAAGTTGAGCCGCATTTGAATGGCCAGCATAAAAAGGATGGTGTCCTGCCTCAATCTTTTTTGCTTCCAACTGACTCAAAAAATCCTCAGCTGTTTTATCTCCTGACTTAAGGTGAGCTGTTGGGTTGGCAAGGATCATGCAAGAGAATAAAACAAGCAAAGTCAAAGAATAATAGAGAGAGGAAAGAATTCTCTTCTTCATTTGGAGCTGCCTCCCCCTAATTGAGCATTTGCTAAAAGGAAACGAGCTTCATTCTGCAAATCCCCTTCTTTTGCAAAGGTCTCTAAGGCATATTGGAGACTCACATGACCTTGAAGACGGTCATGAATTGGTGTTTGAGTTCGCTCAGGAGCCTGTAGCTGAAAAGGACGACTTAAGACATAGGTAGGCACAACTGTTATAGAGAAAAGAGAAAACATCTCTGGGTCAATGATAAATCCCTGACCTGTTTCTTGAATAATCTTTTGAAGAGTTTTTACGGTTTGAGCATAACTATTATCCTTAAACCCCCTAAGAACAAGAGTCGCTCCATAAAGTTTAGCCTCATGGGCCAGATTTAAAAGAGCTTTCTCCCCCATTGAGAAAGACACGAAGAGGTTAAGTTCTGCTGGTGTATTTTTTATCCCTGCGGAATTTTGAGGGTTCTGTAAGGAGTTTTGAACTGGAAGCATTGAAGAACTAAGACTTGCAGCAACATCCTGAAACTCTTTACTTTCTAGAATAGCGTCTTTTTGTTTAGAGGATTCAGTTAAAAGTGATTGGAAGCTCTTATCCTTTTGAATGGTCTCAACAATCTTTAGAGACCTCTCTAAGAGAGAACACTCTAAGAGAAAACCATCTTGTAAATGAGAAGGACATGACATAGTCTGAGAGCAAGCAGATTCTGCATCTAATACATTGAAAAGAAAGAAAAAAAGAGGAAAAATCAAAGCATACAACAATTGCGTTTCCTCCAAATCAAGTAGCCAAAATCTTCTCCTTTATAAGGAAACTCACGTCCAGATCCCCAAATGACCTCCGTACGCCCCAAAGGATTACAGGCCATGGGGCCACGTGTTGTAGGCCTTGGGTAGGTCATCTGGGTTTTGTATTGGCTCTTCTTAATGATAGGTAAGGGGATTATTTGGCAAAGAGCCTCTCTGCCACTTGTTCCCCATAAGAGGAGTTCTCTATGAAGTTTAGCTATCATGCGTTGAACCATCAAAAGGCTTGCCTGAACACCCCCATTGTGGGCGACATTATTCCCCGTAAAGGGATAAAGACTGCCCTGACATCCACCACACCAGAAGAGGGGATTGAGAGGAAATCCTGCCGTTGCTGCCGTACAATCAGCCGCACACGCAGCTTGGGCAATGGGATTACCAAAGAGAACTGCTTCCGGATTTAAAATGAAAGATAGTTCATCTGCATTCCACAAAGGATCAAGTTCTGTAATATAGGCTACATCGAAGCTTTGTTGCTCTAGACACAGAAAATCGATGAGAAGTTCCAGCCAATAAATGACGGGATACACATACCAATGAACTTGATAAAAACTGTTCTGAGTTTGTCGATCACCATTAGAAGAATGAACTCCATATCCCACTGTACTATTTCCCATTTTAAGGCCTCCCATACTTACCATGCAAAAAGGAACCCGGGTTACATCCACAAGTCGTGCGGGCTCCCAAAATCCCACAGGGATACCGGGGGCTAAAAGAAGGGGAGGTTTTGGACAGAAACATGGAATTTGGCTTGGATTGTGGGTATCTTCTCGTCCTCCTCCATTAACTCTCACAGGCCCGATAGAGATCGGAAAAAGACAGGACCAACAGATATCTGTGATCGGATTGACAAAGCGTCCTGAACACGACGATCCATTGGCATTCAGAGAGAAGCTAAAGAAGATGAAAACTGTAACAATGTGTCTCATCAATCCCCCTGCTTTTGAAGGTTGATTTCCTCAATGCGTAAATAAAGCCCACGTTGAGTGACCAAAGCAGGAACATGATGAATTCCCAGCTTTTTGCTAAGAAGGCCAGATTGATCAAAGTACACAGGTATTTTCAACGCTTCTGAAAGAGCTAAGGGGGCCCCTTTCACAAGAATTAGCCTTAGTGAGCTTTCCGCTAATTTTTCCTTTAGTTTTTCATTGAGTTTCTCTTTTGCGAAAGTAACCTGATCTTCATCATCACCATCAAAGAAGAGAAGTTCTTGAGAAAGAGTCACTGTCTCAAGAGGATTAAGTCGCATCCCCTTAGGATGGATGATTTTTCCCGAGTGATCCTTAAGGTCTTCTGGAACAATATAGGTGGGATCGTAATAAAAGATACGGCTCTCTTTGGCCTTTGAAATTCCTTCTACAGGCTTGGGTCTTTCTATAGCAGCACGGGTTTTCTTTTGAAGATCATGGTTGTGGCGTTCAAGCTCGCCCCTTTCTTCCATAATCCTTAATTTGCTTTGAATGAGAACAATTGGATCTTCTTCCTCAATAGGGGCTATTTTTCCATGAACTCCAAAGTCTTTTGCATTGCATGCAAAGAGTTGTCCGAGGTATAGAAGAAAAAACAGAATTTTTGATGGGATTCCGACTACCACTTCAGCAGTGCCTTTCCGTAGATCTTCTCTTTTTTCACCAATCCAAACTCCTCATAGCGAGAATCAAAGCTGCGGAGATGATCGCCTGTGACAAAGACATGTCCTTGGGGAACAACTTCGAGAGACAGAGGTGTGAGAGGGTGTCCTTCTTTGCTTTGCGTCAAAAGAGGAAATGTGATGGCAAAAGCTCCGTTTTGTGCTTTGAGAGTCAGATGGGTTTTGTTTCTAATAATCTGGTCCCCTGGGAGACCGACAACACGTTTAGTGAAGATATGTTCCCCTGCGTACTGAGGAGTATGACCTTGAATAGAGACAATATCTCCTCGCTTGATCTTAGTGGTTTTAAGAATAAGAAGATATCGAACATCATCCAAACTCTCAGAAACATTTTCAAGAAGCTGTGTATAGATAGCAAAGCTGCATAAAATGATGGAAAAGATCCCTATTCCGATCGCGGCTTTCTTTATTTGAGACCTCATAAAGGAACCTTTGCAATCATTTGAATCGCCTCTTTGAGGCTAAATCCTTGACTTACGAGATTTTGAACAGCTGTAAATTCTTCAGCCTTAGTGGAGTAAAGAACCTTTGAGAATTCATCGAGAAAAAGTCTTCCCACCGCAAAACCCTTAGGGCCTTTAATCATAATCTCAGCATATCTGCCTTGTTCTGTATGAAGCGACAGCAGAGTACGCTCCATGGCTGAATCCATTGAGAGCCGTTTAGAACTTTTAAGAAGCTCAATGGACTCATCCTTTTGAGAAAGTAAACACATCCAATCGGAGTTATCAAAGGCAGCTTGTGCCCCAGGAGTTGCATAAAAATCGTTGACGGATTGAGTTCCAACAACAAGACCCCCAAAGTACTTTCGAAGGCGCCTTGCAGCCGTTTCAATAAAAACGTCAGATTGAGCGCCTCTTAACATATCCCACGCTTCATCAAGGATAAGACAACTAGGGGTTTTACGGTCTCCCATATAAATGGAATTGGTAATTTGAAGGATCACCATTTGAACAATGACCGACTGGAGATCTTTCCGTTCTTTCAGCTCCTCCATCTCAATGACAACTAAATTATCGGAAAGATCGATATTTGCTTCTCCATTAAAGAACCTTCCATAAGATCCTTTTTCTGTATAAGGGCGCAAACGCTTTCCTAAAGTGACAGCAATGCGGTCGGGAAGTTTAAGAAGAACATCCGCCACATCCGTAATAGTGGCCTTGTTTTGCTTTTCATTCCAAGCTTCTTGAAGAGCTTGCTCCAGATAAGTGTCTTCTAAATCCGTGGTGCCTTCTTTAGGAGCTGCCATCAGAGAAAGAATAGGTTTTAGCATCGCTAAGCCATCGGAAGCTGCTTCAGTATCATTGGAAGGAATAGAGGAAAAAGGATTAATACAGATGGGGGAATGAGTTGAAAACTCTACAAAGGTGCCCTTCAGGAGTTTGACGGTCTTTTCAAAGGAACGGCCTACATCTAAAACAAAGACCCGTCCTCCCATACCCAGGATGCTGGTCAGCAGCTCTTGCATAAAGACGGATTTTCCAGATCCGGATCTTCCTACAACACAAGTATTATAGTTGCCTTCATTGTTATCAAAGGGCGACCAATAGAAAATCTGACCTCGCCTTCCAGTCAGCATCATGCCGGGAGACTTTGTTCCTTGCCATTCTCCTTGAAGGGGTATGAGGTTAGAAGGCTCATGACTCAATGTTGTTTTTGTCTTTTGAAAGACTTTGCTATCTTCAACGGCTCCTTCTCCCCAGGTCATGGGCAAACAACTTAAGAATGCGGGAAGCTGCAGGTATTTATCCAATACCAGCTCCCATCGTTGAGAGCGATAAAGATTAAAGAGAGTTTGTTCTTCCCGTGCAATCTGATCAGGAGAATTTAAGAGTCCCACCTGAAAGCGTGTTCGAACAAGCCGTTGTCCTTCTTCAAACTTCTCTCGTACATAGGTCCACTCCTCAGCTTCCTTTTTAAGGGATGGAACATATTTAGCGATAGGGCTGGCAGCTTGTTTTTCAACGTTGCCGCATTTAGCCAGCATTTTAGTTTTAAGGGTCTTTTCATTACAGATATGAACCCCATAGGACAAAAAGAATCCTCCTTGAAGACGGAGGAATTCCTCAAAGGGATCCCCAATAAGATGTCCCATGGCACTTAAATGCCAAAGAGGCGGTAAAAAGCGCGTTGTGTAAAGCCGAAGAACCCGTTCATCTTCTCCAAAGATCAATTGAGGCGGTTCAATCATAACCCGTGTAGCTGGATTCATCAGTTGAGGAGAGAGAGACTCATAAGGATTCCAAAGAGATTGATGATTTCCTAAAAGCCTTTCTGTGGGATTTAAAAGTTCATCCAAACTCAGTAATAGATCTTCTGCTTGCCACACTTTAACAGGAAGTCCCCAGCCCTTCAGGGTTGTAACCAGCTGTTCTCGTAAAGCCAGGATTTCCTCAAAGGATTTAAAGATCGTATGGGATTCACTATAGGAAATGAATAAACGAAAGGTCCGTATGGCAGATCTATTTCTAAAGGCAAAACAACGCTCTTTAGCCAACTCTCTTAAAACATCAGCCCGCTCTGGAGTCGAGGAAAGATTGTATCTGGCTTTTTCCCAAGTTTTGAGCCAAGAATCAATATGGGGGCTGGCAATCAATAAACACTGGAGATTAGATCCCAAGGGTAATGCATGTTGAAAAATCCCAGTGAGTTGGCGGGGGACTTCCTCTCCACATCCCACCAAAGGGAGGGTTTCAAGAACAAAGCCAACGCTAGCACGATTCAAGAAAAGCTGTGTGTTTAGATCAAAGCTACGGTAAGGCAGCAGATCGCTCAGGCTATGAGTTTGTAAGAACTCATTTGCCAGCTTAAGTATTGCAGATGATGTTCCATAGCGGTGATCAGCTCTGCTTAAAGCAGCTCTACCTGAGGTAGTTCTGCCTAAGGAAGTCCTACCTGAGGTAGTCTTATCTAAGATAGGACTCAGTGTGCAGTTTTCAGATGAAGAACTGGTCATCTAAATCCTGTGTTTGACACTTTTCATTGTGTATCACCTCGAAACCAGGCGCATACCAGATTTCAGGAGAGGTAGCACACGATCCAGATCCCTTTTTACAAACAGGCTCATTATCTTCTGTCTTTTGTGGATCAGTTCCTAATGATGGACTTTTATGTCCTAACCCTTGATCTACCATTTGGTTAACTTCAGAGATGGATTTACAGCCTACGCCTTCACCAGGAGGACATTCAAACCCTCCTTCGTAAACGCCCATGCAGCCGCTTAACGCTAGCGCTAGCGTGGTCATCAGTAATCGGTAATCAGTGATCAAATGAAGGGTTGAAGCAACTGAGTTTCTATGGATTTTTCTTGAAATTTGAGACATGGTTTTTTCCTTTCTTAATTCTGAGGTTGAGTTGCTGAAGACTGAGCACTGGAATCTCTCTGTCCTTCAATCTGTTCTTTCACGTCTTGACTTCCAATGAAGGTGCCTTGAGTGAACACAATATCGACCACTTGGCCGGCTGCGACTTGAATGACGGGTTGGAGTTGTTCAGCACGGTCAATGTAATATTGGGACAAGCGATCAAGAGCCGTTGAAACACCGGAGGTCATACCAGCAGTAAAGATATCGCCAATATTGGGAGGAGAAACTTGATTTGGTGCAAAGGGATTAACTTGGGCTTGACGATTTTGAGGATTGGCTACGTTGCTCAGACCTGCAAAGATACCTCCTACAAGACTGCGCCCTAAGAACTGACCATCTTTAGAAGCGACAACGCCTCGAATGCCCGCTTTACCATCGGATCCGGCAATATAACCAGCCACTTGAGTTTCAATGATCTCTCCACTTGCCCGTTCAATACAGGTGAGCTTTTCCAGACGAGCATAGACGCGCTCTGACGAAAGGTCTCCATAGGCACTTGCTGTGCAATGGCAATCCTTCAAATCGCTTTGGAACCGTCTTGGAAGTGTTCCTGGGTCAATGAGTCTCAATAGCATAGGACGGGGATCACTTGATGCAGTCATGGCAGAAGAAGCATCAAGTCCTGAGAGAAGAACTGTCTTAGCAAAAGCGCCCGCTGGAATAGTTGTGTCTACAGTTTTAGGGAGCTTTAGCTTAAGATTTTCCGTAAGTCCTAATGAGACCTTTTGAATAAGGTGGGGCTCGCCCCTTTCTTCTTCCTGCCCAGCCTGATAAGGAAAAGGTTGTGAAGGTAGTTGTTGTGAAGACAATGGATTATTTTTTTGCATGTCCAGCTGATGTTCCAACTGGAGGATTTTTGTTTCTAATTCTTGAACAAGGGTCGGTTTAGAAAAGGAAGAATCCTGGCTTTCTTCCTCAGTGTTTGAGCTTTGGGAGGATAACTCTCCGCGTTTCACGCCTTCTTGAAAGAGTGTTTCAAGTGCCGTTATTTTATCAGTGATAGCTTTAAGTTTAGTCTCAATGCCATTACGAAAAGCTTCCTCTAGATTTACTTTTTTCGTTACTGTTTCAATGGAGGTAGAAGTAATTTTGACTTCCTCTTCTTGTTTTGAAAGAGGGGTTTTTTCAAATAAAAACGTCATTATGCCATAGGCAAAAGCTATAATGATCACACCTCCGCAACTCAGCCAAAAGAACTGTAGTCTCCGAATGTTCTGAGGCGATTCAGGTTGGAAAAAACGTGTCCATGCCCTCGCGGAGTTAATGAACACAGGAAGTCTGGAGATCCAGGAAGAGAACCTCTCTTTAATTTGCTCGAATTGCAACATGAACGTCCGTTCCTTCTCCAGGGGTTAAGTTTTTTTTGGAAATCAAAAGGGCAACAAGCACATTGAGATTGAGTTCCTTGGCTAATTCAGCCTCGTGTAAAACAAGAGTCTCTTTCGTGTTATTTTGAATCCGATAGGTCAGACCACGCAGTTTGTGTCCTTGAATCTCCCTCATTCTTTGATAAGGTCCCTTAAGTGTGATCAAGTTGATGGGCATCTCTTTATAGCCCAAAGGAATACGTTCTTCTTTTAAAGCAAGGATTAAACCTTCAACTTCCTCACGAAAGAGGGGTGCTAAAGCGAGTTTGTTCTTTTCGAGCTCTTGGTTAAGGTCCGTATTTATTTTAAGAATAAGCGTTTCCGGCACTTGCTTCTTAGGAAGAAGACGGAGATCTTGGGTGTAGCCTGCCTCTGTTGTTAGCGTAAGGCTAATCGCCTTTGAGGGTATAGCGTCTAAAGAAGGCATGGGACGGATAAAGATCTGGCCCTGGTAGTCATCGGTCTCGAGAACATACTCTCCTGCATTCCCAAACACTTGAAGAATTCGGTCATCTTGAATCTTAATGCGGGTCAGGGCGTCTTGGGCAATGGGAATTTCCAAGACCTTCATCTCATTAAGGGGACGTACGATGGCTGAATTGGCTGCCGTTCCTGTTAACAACAAAATCGCAAGTTTATTCATTATGAATTTACTCATCATGGATCTATTCTTCATGGGGTATGCCTCCTGTGACCTTTTCTAAAAGAAGCCCGGCACCTCGCAGCGTAAATTGCAGTGAGACCGTCTCTAAAGAAGAACTGATCTCTTTTCCGGCTACATAACTGGTGAGATTCCCTTTGACCTCAACTTTGAGTTTGCTTGGATGGGCCTTAACTTCTGTGGGTTTAAAATGGGTAGAAAGTTGAAGTTTTGTATATTCTTCCCCATCATCCATGAATTGCTTTTTCAAAGCCCCATAAGCTTCTGGCGTTGCATATCTTAAAAGCGTCTCATGATTGTAAGGAAAGCTTGTTGGTGAAAGGTCTAAAAGAAGCTTTGACATATAAAGGCCCATTTCTTCTAGATACTCTTTTGAAACCGCTCCTCCCTCTACCCACAGAGTCTTTGTGATGTGGGGAGGGACCAAAATAGTGCGTTCCTTTTTAAAAAAAAGCCCTGTACTTAAGAGAATGTTACTCACCGCCATAAGCGCAGATATTCCAATCCACACATTGCGCTGAGAAATGAGTTTCAGAATACTATGATGGAGAAACTCTGCTTTCATCCAATTGTCTCCCGAATATGGGAAGGGACGGGCAGTTTCATCGACTTTCTTGGCGTTGGAAGATGCCAATAAAGAGCATGAATTAAAGCAGATCCTTCATTCTGTTTCTTAATGGTGCGCAGAAGGGAAAGGGCTCCAATCCCCACAATAAAGCCAGAGACAATCCAGCCCATAAACAATCCTCCAAAGAGAGGAATAATGACAACAAGGGCTTCGTCCTTATTAATCCCCAAAAACCGTAAGGGCTTATCTAAGCGATTGAGAAGGAAGTTTTCGCTACGATCCATGGTTCTCCCTCCTCACGCACAAATGGCATAGGTAGTGTTGATCCACACTTTCGCAAAGCCAAAGCTGATGCTCGTGACAATGGCGACAATAAAGGGTGTTGGACTGGACTTCATAAAGGAAAGGGCTATTGCTGCAAGACAACCCGAAATAAGAATGATGGGAACAAGGCTATTATTGATAATACCCACAAGGTTGTTGGTACTTTGGTTAAGTCCTGCATCAGTTGTCTGAGCAACGCCAAAGACCTCTGGTGTAAATACAAGAAAGGCAAAGGCGCAAAATAGCAGGAATTTAATTTGTTCAGAGGATGGAGTAAATTTTGGGTAAGTTTTCATCGGGGATTCTCCTTTTGTTGATGAATGGGTTATTGTTTTGGATGAATTTGTTCTTGTGAAAGTTCAAAAGAGACATCCTCTTCATTCTCTTCAGAATTAGAAGAGAGAACTTCTTGCTCAGAATTTGAATTTGCTAAATTTTGATTTGAATTCAGGTTAGAAAATTGCTTTCCATTCTTATTCGAAGCAAATTGGAAGAGTTCAACTTTTCCTTCTGCTCTTGTAATTACAACTTGGGGAGTTGACCTTGATTGACCTAACTTATCGGTCCAATACTGATAGGAAAGCTTTCCTTCCACAGAAACAGGGTCACCGCGCTTGAGAACATCCTTAACCCACCGAACTGTAGATTCACGAAAGACTGAGACCTGATGCCAGTCCGTGGCTGATTGCCATTCACCCGTTTCATCCTTCCATGAATGAGAGGTTTCTACAAAAAAAGTTGCAATTTCCTTTCCTTTTTGATTTAGGCAGGTTGTTGGCGCACGGCTAACATTTCCAATTAAAATGACTTTGTTCATGAGAGTTCTCCGAGTTGTTGAGGGATTTCTTTTTGAAGGGTAGAATGGTCTTCGCAGAGGCGAGTTCTGAGGTTTCGGACTTTAGGAAAAGTCCGTTGAGTCAAAGGCAAAATCTTTAACCTCAAGTCTTCAATGCGGGAAAGAACTTGCAGATTTGAACTTCCAATCCAGACGAGTCGATCTCCTTCAACTTCTAAGAACCTAGCATTGGCTATGCTCTTCAGTTCTCCCAAAGAGATTGCGTTTCGTGAGTCAAAATCCAATTGGGAGCACCATTCTCTCCACACCGGATCCTTGATGGAAGCGAGAGTTGTACTGATTTCCTTGATTCTCTCTGTGTTGCTTGTGGAGGTTTGTTTTTGGTCAATGCCTGTTGGATCATCGAAGTTTCCCTCCAGGACTTTGATGAGGTTTTCCTCAACAAGAATCCAATCCAAGCTGATACGCCATTTCCGAGGCCCTTGACCCATCAAGAATGGCGACTGGGCTATTCGTTCACAAAATCGCTGCCATTGGGTTAAATCGTTCCGGAAATGAAGGGCAAGAACGGAGTGAAGGCGCTGCTTTCGTTCGTTTGTGAGGTGGGCAGGCCTTTCTTGAGGTGCGCAGCTTTTCCAAATGCCAAGAACTTCTTCAAAAAAATCTTTTTCCTCGCGCGCACGCGTTCTCTGTGTGTGCTCTCTGTTTGTAATCTCTGTTGTATTCTCTGTATAGGTATATGAAGGCAAGATTTTGGTCTTCGGAGATAAGATTTTGGACTCCGAAGATAAATTTTCGGTCTTCGAAGGCAGGATTTTTGCCTTCGATGATAAAATCTCGATCTTCGAAGATAAAATTTTGGACTCCGAGGATAAATTTTTGATCTTCGATGCTTCTTCATTTTTTGGTTGATTTTTAAGGTCTGTAGCGTCGTTACTTGAAGGTACGGCCTTGAGATGTTTAGGGAGTTGTTTCGCCCATAAAGCAGCTGAAAACGCTTTTAAATAAACCCCAGGCAGCTGACGGCCAATATTCATCAGATCGGCGTGTAGCTTCCTGATATTGACCCGGTATTGAGTTGTCTTCTTCCATTTTTCAAGGGTGTTTGCTCTTTCCTCGACCCATCCTTGATCAATCAGTACCTTTAAGTATTTTCGCATCGTTGTCTTAGAAATCCCAAGCAGGGTCTCTTCACTAAGATCAGTGGCTGTTTTATAAATCCACCCATACTGAGAAGATTCGTTTGATTCAGGATGAACGGGATGATCCTGGATATTCGATCCAAAAACTTTCTCTTCCTCTAAAAAAAGATCAAAATCCTTAACTCGTAAGGTCCAATATAAGAGTTGGTTCAAAACAACCGCACTGAACGGATCTCCTGTGAGCAGGACAAATTCTTTGCGAATCACAGCGACTTGTTCATTATCAGAGTGAACGGTTACAGGGGATATAGACCTTTGAGAAGAGTCTCTCTCCTCTACAATCATATTTTGTAAAGTCATGATCTGCTCCTCCCATAGGGAAGGCTATAGCCCTTCTTCTGAAGATCATGGTTCAGTTTTCTCAGGTTTACTCTATACTGTCTTCCCCCCGTCCATTTATTTTGAGAATTAAGGCGAGTCTGTACCCACCCGCGGTCTACCAGAAAACGTAAATAGCGACGGAAAGTAACGATGGTTACACGGAGCATGGTTTCTTCCATGAGAGCTATGACTGGCCTATGAAACCACCCACGCTCAAAAACATGATCTTTTGAATAAGAGTTCCTTTCTTCTTCCAAAAAAAGATCAAAATCTTCTACTTGCTGACTCCAATACAAGAGGTGTCCCAGAATTGCTGCTGTTCTTGGATCACCCGTCAAAGCAATAAGCTCTCCTTGAATGATATGAGGGGTAGGGTTATGAGAAGGGGAGGGAGAGAGGATTTTCTCTCCCCCCTCAGGCTGGCACTCCTTCTGCTCTTCAGGAAGGCACTGATGAGCAGAGAGAGCTTTGTCCATATGATGAGGGAAGGATATCATTGGACAAACCTATCGGTTGGATTTTGAAGATTTTGATATTGAAGATCGTCATCTTGATCATCCAAATCATCTTCGTCGTCTAAATAGAATTCTTCTTCGGTATCTTCATCGTCAACTCCATCATCAGAGACATCCTCTCGAAAGAATTTAGTGCCAGAGATTTTGTCTTTACCCTCTTTCTTGGAGCTTAGTGCTAAAAGACCATGAAAATGATAATCAGAAGAATCGTAAGGACTTATTCCTAAAAGGTATGACCAACGACCATAGTTAAGAGTATTCTGATGGTCTTGAGTACGTAAAGTAAGAGCAAAATAGGGCGTTCTTTTCTTTTGGCCTAACGCACACAAGATTTTATAAAGATTCACATAGAAATCTTCACACAATGCAAGGGTTTCTAAAATTAAAACCCTATCGTTTTGATCAGCATTGAAACAAAGACGTACGCACCAAATTTGCTCTTTCTTTGGAAGAAATTCTAAAAGGGGAGCGGCAAGTTTATGATAAAGTCTCTTTACGTCCTGGAGATAAACAACAGCTCCTCCATAAACCCCAAACTTTTCATTCTCAGCGATGATAAAGGTGGCAGCCTCTTTTTCTTCAGGCAGGAGAGAAAATTTCTGATAGATCTTTAGAAAATTCAATAACGAGCTAATTTTAGACGTATGTAAATGATGATCTCTCGGTTCAATAATATTAAGCATAATGACTCCTCATAAGTTCGTTTTTTTTATTCGAACCCAAGAAAGAGCCTTCACAGACAAGTCTGTTCGGAGAGGTAGACGTTTAGAGATTTATTCGCTAAACTCTTTGACGTGTAGGCCTTTACGGGTTCTGTACATGTGAGCATCTGTGGTTGTCGGAAAAACATGTCACAGGTGCTCTGTTTTTATTTTTTTGTTTCTATGACTTCATTTTGCCTTGCTCCTTTTTCTTCTTTTTGAGTTCTAATTTGTGAAAACACCTCATCAGTTGCCTCTTTTTCTTGATGCTGTATAGCCAAGACTTCAAACTGCTCAATATCTTCAATACGGTACAAAACTAACGTACCAGCGTAAAATATGGAGGCCCTTTCCCAAACCATCTCCATTGACCTAAGGTGCTTTCTTTGACACCCCAACGAGCCGTTAAATTTTTTGATTTTAGGCGTAACTTTTTCATAGGTTTTCCTTTTTAGAATCTCCACTTTTTACAAGCCCTAGTTTCAAAAATTCTGTTTCACATAAAATAATTGTTAACAAGTACATTCATAAAACCCTTGTTTATTAAACTCATCAAGGATAAATTTTAACCCTTTTTTGAGCCATCTCCATTGCCGTAAGGTCGCAATTGGAATCTGCCAACGCTTGGATAATTATTTTGGTGTTAAAAAAGATTTAGAGTCGTTCATTGTTTCCTCCATTTCGTTAAAATAGATGTAATTTTGATAAATCACCGACAACGATCTTTTTGATAGATTCATATGAATATGAAGTCTTTTGTTTTACGTTTATAGTT
>JAKFXB010000056.1 GCA_021731585.1 Alphaproteobacteria bacterium | reverse complement strand
AAATGTAGTGCATGTAGTGAACATCACAAATAAGCGGCGACATTTTTTGATTCTTTATCTATTCAGCAATAAATGATTTATGATAAAGTTGCCCTGTGCATAACTCTCTCCTTGGTAATGTTTTTTTCAAAATCAAAGTACCCTTGATAGTTATGTCTTTCAACTCTCACTAAAAGTTGAAAATCGCGTAAAATATATATAGAAAGGGATTTATGTTTAAGCTTATTTTATTGACTTTTGGGATTTTCTTTTCTACTTTTTGCTCCATGATCCCTGTTGCAGCTGAACACTCATATATTTCTAAAATAGAAGGCCTTAAATCAATTAAGGACAGTTATGATACTTACCTTATTGATGTCATTGGTGTGATGCACGATGGGAAAAATCCCTTTAAAGAAGCCGTTGATTGCGTTAACAATCTTATTTCCAATGGGAAAATCGTTATCTTTGTATCCAATAATCCACGTCCAGGCTCTCTTACAAGAGAAAAACTCTCGTCTTTTGGAGTCAAGCAGCCTTTTGAAATCGCAACTTCAGGTGATGTGGCAAGAGAGCTTTTATCTACTAAATTCAAAAATAAAAATATATATCACTTAGGTGCTGAAAGAAATGCCGATATCACCCATAACTTAAGCTTGAAAACTGTCCAAAATTTAGAACAAGCTGATTTTGTTTTATTAACCGCTTTTCTTGAGCCTGAAGAATCATTAGCTCAGCATGTATCCACTTTAGACAAAATTCTTCGTTTAAACCTCCCTGTTTTATGTGCTAACCCAGATAAAATAGCTATGCATGGTGATAAGATACGTTTATGCGCAGGTACCCTTGCAGAATATCTTAGCTCTCGAGGAGGGAGTGTTATGTATACAGGTAAGCCGGACAAGATCATCTTCGAAAGTTTAGTGAACCTTTTCCCTCATATTAACTTTGATAAAGAGAAAATGATTATGATAGGAGACTCTCTTGAAACAGACATTAAGGGAGCCCATCAATTTGGAATTGACTCTCTACTTGTTCTCTCAGGCAACACAGGAAAAGACTTAGAAAAGGAAAAAATAGATTTATCTTCTTATCTTCAAACCCACTTTCCTTCAATGGTGCCGAGTTTTTATATGAATCATCTTACCTGGTAGCTTTTAAAATGGACAATGTTATGCCCTTGTTTAGCTTCCTCATTTTCTGAGTAAGGTTCGGAAACAAGTAATTTTATTATCCATTCCTTAGTATTTTCCTTAGGGTTATTGATTTCCAGCTGGTATCCTTCTTTTTGGGCTCGCCTTTTTATGAGTTCTATATTTTCTTCTATAAAATTATTGGCCATAGGCATATGAACTTCTGAGCTTAATTCTTTGAGAGGCAAAGGACACTCATTTAGCGAATCAGAAGTATTAAAAATAGATATCACTTTAATATAGATCAAAATATTTTCATGAGTCTGATTATTATGATAATCTGTTCTCAGCATAATCTGAGAATTCTGCACATTTTTTTCTTTTAAGATACAATTTATAATGCAAATGAGGATATGTTTTAATTGAAACCGATCTCCATAGTATAAGGGCAAATCTATGTTATACTCCTTTTCTAGGTTAATTGAGTGTTGATGGATTTCTTTTAAATAAAAAGATATGCATTCATCTAAGAGGGAATTGATATGAAAAAAGCTTTTTTTACCAGTCGTGAAGAGGTCTTTTGCTTTTTCGACAAGTTCGGACGTATGATTTATAAGCTTAAGAGTGGCCTCAGTCCCAATGTTATCATGTTCTGTTGCTACTAAATTTAAACAAAGGCTTACATCACTTAGACTTTCTCTTACTTTTTCGACAACTCCTTTATAATAATTTTCTCGCTCATTAGAAGAAAGTTCAGTTAAATGGTTTGTATAATTGAGCAAATCTGATCTTTGGGCATTCTGTTTTATGTATTGCTGAAGCAAAGCGAGTCCGCTTGAAAGCTTGTCAACTTCACTTATGCCTATATTTAAAAATTTTACGTCGTCTTCTTTATTTAAGATCTTTTCGGTTGATTCCGAAAGGAATTTCATTGGGACTATAATTTTATTTTTAAAAAAGCCTAAAAGAAAAACAAGAAAAAAAAGGAATAATGACAATTCTATAAGCTGAGGTAAAAACTCTTGAAAAAAGGCGTAAAAATATAATCTTTTATTATGCCCCACAAAAACGGCTAGATTAAAATTTTTCAGTACCGCTTTCATATCATAGTCATTACCATTGTAGGTAAAATTCTCATGTTTTATTTTGCTTTTTAAATTATCAAACTGAGCAGAAAGTGTCTCATCACTTGTTAAAAGTATATTCTCACTTGAATTCTCTAAGAGGAGAAAGTGATAACCATTTTTTAAAAACCTTGATCTTAAATGCCTTTCAAGTTCACTTATGTTAATTCCTAGAACAAGGTAGCCTATGAATGTGCCTTTTATATTTGTTAGTCCCATTGCGCTTGGCAACACTAATTTGCTACTAAATATGCTTTTAGAAGTCCCCGATAATTTTAAAGTCCATGGCTGTTCGCGAGCTGTTTTATAATAAGCTCTAGAAAGGATAGATTTCTTACTATCTTTTAGGATTCCCGCTTTGCCGCTTACTGTAATAATCCCTTCATCATTTGCCCAGCTTACATAAGAACTTGTAAGGCTTTTAAGATTTAAGTCTCCTGTCGAAGTTAGTAAATTTGAAATTTCATTGATGTTGCTATACTTATCGTTCTTAACAATAACATCACCTAAGTATTTTAAAAGTGCTTCATCTTCTTTAAATAAATCCTCAATTTCCCCCACGACGTTTTTAAGAATTTCAGCCTTCGTCAAATAACTCTGCTTTTTAAAGTTGTCATAACAAAAGAAGGCATAAAATAAGAGGAGGGAAAGAGTAAGCATACTCCCCACAATTGCAATTAGATAATACCCTTTCCCCAGTGATTTTAAAATCTTACCCTCCTGCACTTTATTTATTAGGTTATTTTTTCGACCATCCATTCCACAAACCGATGGTCTATCTTTTTTGATTCAGTTTTTGCTGAATAAGCATAGCTTTCTTTTATGATTTTTAGTACTTGATCTATTGTGATGTCTTGATGATAAGGCTCAAGAAGATTAAGTACTGTTTCCACAATTTCGCGTAATAGTTCCGGCTCTTCAAACTTAAGAAGCTTTTTCTGTCTTTCTTCCTTATCAAAACGCTCGTTATTATCAAGCGGGTGTTCTTCTTCCAAAAGATCATTAATTTCACAATTTAATGCCATAGCTATTTTTTTTAAAGTATAGGCACTTGGTTTTTTTGTTTGCCCCCGTAGTATGTTTCTCACAGCACTCATTCGAAGGCCGGCTTTTTTTTCAAGCGCCGCTACCGAAAGGCTGTGTTCATCTAATTTTTCTCTAATTTTCTGTTTTAAATTCATATTGACTTCATCATCTAGCTTATACTCCAAGTAGTCAAGGTTTCCTCTCTAAAATTTATAATCTGTTGTAATTTAAGGAAGAAAATGTTCAAAAAATATATTGACAGACTAAATACATCTGCTAAATTTAGCAAGCTACATTTAGCAGATAATTTCTCTAAACAGAGGAATACTAACAAAAGAGATAAATAAGTAATTTTATGACAAAAAGCTTTTTGAGAAAATATTCTAAGACAAGAGAAATTTTACCTCTAACGATAAATCTCCAATCTCCATACAAATACTCGGAGGTCTAGAAATATCTAAAGAGATAAAATTGGCGGCATAGCCTCCTTACTTTCTAATGGCCGCCAACAGGGAAGAAATCTATGAAGTTTGTTTTCGTTGTTTCAGGTTTCTTCCCTCCCTTATAGGCCAAATGTTACGGAACGCGTTCTTAGAGATCATTTTTAAAGTTAGTAAGGTTTGTTTATGTTTCTAATATCAAATTTTTAGCTATATCTAGCCACACTATGTGGAAAAGTAACATAATAAAAGCATCGAAGCGATCCTGTTGTTGAAGGCTATTCATACCTGGAGGACGTGTTGTTTCCTTTTTCAAGGTTAGATGCATTCTTTCATGTCGTCCATTTTGCTGAGGGTGTCCTGGTTTAATGCGCTCAATGTTAATCCCTAAACGTAGCCACCAAACAGAAAGTTTACTTAAATGGAATAAAGAGTTAGCAGAGGCAAAGGGAACGCCATTATCTGATCGGATAGCTTGTGGTAAGCCACGGTCTTTAAATAATCTTTCAAAGGCAATAAATGCTAGGTCTTCCCTTGTAGATTCTAAAGCTTCGCACAACAATAAATAGCGTAAAGCGTAATCTGTTACAGTAAGAGGATAACAGTATCTCTTATTTCCAAGCATAAACTCACCTTTATAGTCTGCACACCAGAGATCATTAGGGTTTTTGCCATTAGATAAAAGAGTTCCTTGGGGGCGAGATCTACGTTTACCCATACGTTTTACCAATCCATGCCTATCCAGAACGGCATGAATCGTACTATTTGCTGGAATGCGAACTTGATCTGGTAGGCGACGGATCAAGAGTTCGCGTATTTTACGGGCTCCCCAGTGGGGTTTTTCCTCTTTACAACACACAATGAGGGATTCTACTTGAGGAGGCAATTGATTCCCGTATCTCACTGGTCTACGAGAACGGTCTGTTAGCGCTAACAGACCGTTCTCCTTGTACCGACTGTATATTTTATATCCTGTTTTACGGGATATTCCAAACTCACGACAAAGGAAACTCATCTCTTCTCCTTCTAATAACCGTGCCACAAAACGTAACCGTTCGTCCATAACTGATCTCTCTTTCCACGGCATCTCACACACCTTTCAGTAGTTGTTTTCCCTACCGTAAAGTGTTACCTATGTGTCCGGTACGTTTTGTTACCTATCTGTCAAACCAGTCAACACTACTTACCCCCCTTAAGGTTATCGATAAAATGGGTACAAAAATGAAATTTCTTGCCATTTTCCTTATTCTTATCGGATGTGCGGGAACTCTTTACTGGCTTAAAGGGCATACAGCTCCTCAATTGATTGGTAAAGCTTACTTTTCAATAAAAACCGATAAAAAAATTGTAGCCCTGACTTTTGATGATGGCCCTTCAGTTCCTTTTACCAGCGACATCCTTGATATTTTAAAAGAAGAAGGAGTAAAAGCAACGTTTTTTATCTTAGGAAAACATGCCGAAATTCACCCTGAATTCGTTCAAAGAATATATCAAGAAGGGCATGAAATTGGCAATCACTCTTGGTCTCACGCTCGACTTATCTTTAAGACACCTGCGTTTATTCGAGATGAGATTGAGCGTACTGATCACCTTATTAAGACGTTAGGATATACAGGACCTATTCACTTTAGAGCTCCTTATGGCAACAAACTTCTTATTCTTCCATGGATTCTTAAAAAGATGGATAGACCCCATATTTTGTTTGATGTGATTGCTAAAGATTGGGAAAAACCATCTCCTCACATCATGACTCAACGTATTATGGAGCAGCTCCATCCTGGAGCCATCATTCTCCTCCATGATGCAGATGAGAACAACATAGAAGACAGATCATACACAGTTCAAACTCTTAAAACAATTATTGAGGCTGTGAGAGAAAAAGGATATCAATTTCTCACAATCAGCGAATTACTTAAAGAAGATACAGGAAGTTAATTTGTAAGCTTATTGCCAATTATGCCATTCTGCATCTTCAAGTTCAAATCCAGGCTGGTGTACAATTCCAGGAGTTGAAACAGTTGGTAAATCAGCTGTAAATATTTCTCTGAGTTCGAATCGTATAGAAACTACCTCTTCCTTATTTGCAAAGGGACCAATTTGTCCACGTATCCATTTTGAACCCTTTTCCGTAGCGAGAAGTGCTAACTTATCACTGATTTCTGGAGCTTTCTCTCTCATTTCTTCTAATCGATCGTGAGCTTTACCTTTACCTTCTTCTTTCAGAAGAGAAAAAAGTTGGATTCGGTAAGTATCCTTAATAAAATCCTGGGGAGATTGTTGATGAATTTTGAGTTGCCCCGTATTTGAAGAAAATTCCTCTTCTTTAGTTATCATAGCCACACCAGCTGAAGGTAGTATCATCATAGCTGTAGCTGCCCCTAAGAAAACGTAAGAAATATTTTTTATGAGATTCATTTTTCTCTCCTTTATTAGCTTGTTAATAGAATGATTATCTAAAATTCCTCAAGAATTATTCTTAATGACTTCCATCTGTTCAACTAAAGTCAACTTATCTGGCATAATTACGTCACTTTCTTAAAGCATTACGACACTTTACGCCAAAAATTGACATAATAGCAAGCATTACGACACGTTTCATATTCAAATAGGAGCTAATATCATTTTCCCTTCAAACAATGAGCCGGAAAACGAGGCTTTGCTTTCTCAGCAGCATTTGGCATACTAAGAGGATGATAGAGAGAAGGAATCATGACTAAAAAGGAGTTAACAATTCAAGAACGGAAAGAGGCAATTCTTACATCAATTGCGAAAAAAATTTCTCATAAAGTTGCACCTCCTTATAAAACCGCAGCTGAAACTTTTGCTAAACTTTTTTATGGAAATGTTTCTCTTGAAGATCTTAGCGAAACCTCTCTGGATGCCCTTGTCGATTCTACCTATGAGATGTGGCAATTCAGTCTCAATCGTAAACCAGTTAAACCAAAAATTAAATGTCTGTCGACAAAATGTGAGATCAACGGAACTCATCTTTCACAAACCATTATCGAACTTATCAATGATAACAAGCCCTTTCTCGTGGATTCAGTAGCTGGCGCTATCAATAGTTTAGGCTATTCTATTCACCTTATCGTCCATCCAGTCATGCAAGTTGAGCGTGACTCTTCCCATCATTTAAAAAAAGTTTTCAATAGGACTCAAGAAACTAAAAAAGGAAACTATGAGTCTTTTATCCGGTGTGAGATTTTAGGACCATGTTCTCCAGAAAAATTAAAAACTCTTAAACAAGAAATTGAGCATTCTCTTGAAGACGTTGAAGCTTCCGTTGAGGATTGGCTACCCATGCGAAAGCATTTAGAAGATGCGATTGCAAATTTAAAGAAAAATCCTCCCCCCATTTCTAAGGAAGCCCTTAAGGAATCAATTTATTTTCTTGAGTGGATAGAGAATAACCACTTTACCTTCCTTGGTTATTGCGAATATTCCTTAAGTAAAGAGAAAGGACAGCACCATAGAATTTTTTCACTAGAACAAGGCCTTGGTATCTTAAAAAGTTCTCCAAAGCAGGAACTTTCCTATATTTTTGAAGGTGCCCAACTTAATGCAACGGTTTGGAATTTTATCACCGATTCGGATCCTCTTATTTTAACGAAAACAACACAAGTTTCCCTCGTTCATAGGCGTGATCCTATGGATTCTCTTACTATTAAGCGTTTTGATAAAGATGGTAAGGTTATTGGCTTTTATCAATTTATTGGCCTTTTTACTTCTGTTGCCTACAATCAAAGTGCCAGAGAGATTCCTCTTTTACGGCGTAAAATTTCTCGCACTTTAAAGCGATCTGGTTTTGATGAGCAATGGCATGATGGAAAAACACTTCTACACATTTTGGAATCTTTTCCACGCGATGAACTTTTTCAAGCCTCAGAAGATTGGCTTTTTGAAACATCTATGGCCATTCTCCAACTTCAAAATCGACAGCGTTTAACTCTGTTCATACGCCCAGATAAATTTGCAAGATTTGTAACGTGTCTTGTTTATGTTCCTCGAGACAGATACGACAGTGAACTCAGAAAAAAAATAGGGGGTATTCTTGAAAAAGACTTAAATGGAAAAATTACAAGTTGGCAAACTCAACTGGGAGAGCTTGCCTTTGCGCGTATTCATTTCTCCATTCGTATATTACAAAAACAGCCCCTGACCTATGATATTAAAGCCATAGAAAATGATCTCTCAGAAGCAACTTTGACATGGCGGGATAGCCTACAAAAAGCTCTTTTGAAGGTTGAAGGTGAAGAAAAAGGCCTTCAACTCTTTGAAAAATATGGTCTGAGTTTCAGCAAAGGATATCAAGAGAAATTCACAGCACTGGAGGCTGTGCTTGACATCAATGAGATCGAAAACGCTTTTTCAACGTCAGGATTAAAAGCGTCTTTAGGTTATTCAGATGGTGAAGAACATAACAAGCTTAAGTTTAAAATTTATTCTGTTGAAGGGCCTGTTTCACTTTCGAATGTTTTGCCTGTGCTAGAGAATATGAACATGCGTGTTCTTAGTGAACTTCCTTTCTTAGTAACTCTCCCTAGCAATGAAAAAGCTTGGATTCATGATTTCGAATTGGAAACTCAAGAGGGAGATGAGGTTGACCTCGAGCATATCCAAGAGAATTTCTTAACTGGATTTAATTGCGTCTGGCAAAATGAGGTTGAAAACGACGGGTTTAATCGTCTTATTGTTAGAGCTAATTTTACTTGGCGTGAATGTCAGCTCATACGTGCTTATGCAAAGTACCTTCGCCAACTTCAGGTTACTTTTAGCCAAACCTATATGGAAGAAGTTTTAGCTAACCATCCTCTCATTTGCCGCATGTTAATTCAGCTCTATACTTTTCAATTTTGTCCTGACTGTAAAGAAGATCGTGATAGTGCAAGAAGTGAGATACTAAAGCGTATTCTCTCTCATTTAGAAGACGTCATGAATTTGGACGAAGACCGTATCTTACGAAAATTTGTAAATATGGTGATGTCAACGTTACGAACGAATTATTACCAACTCGAAAACAACCTTCCAAAATCATATCTTTCTTTTAAAATTGATTGTAAAGAAATCGATGAAATGCCTCTTCCTCGGCCTCTTTATGAAATTTTTGTATACTCATCTCGTGTTGAAGCTATTCATTTACGAGGGGGGAAGGTAGCTCGAGGTGGAATTCGCTGGTCAGACCGCAAAGAAGATTTTCGAATTGAAGTACTTGGTTTAATGAAGGCTCAAACAGTAAAAAATGCGGTCATCGTTCCTGTTGGGTCAAAGGGCGGATTTGTCCTTAAACAACTCCCTGATCCTGAAGATAAGGAAGCTCTTAAAAAAGAAGTCATTTCTTGTTATAAAACAATGATTTGTGGTCTTCTAGACCTTACAGACAACATCGTTGATAAGGAGATTGTCTCTCCTCTCAACCTTATTAAAAGGGATGATGATGACCCCTATTTAGTTGTTGCCGCCGATAAGGGAACTTCTTCTTTTTCTGATTTTGCAAATCAACTTGCTGCCAATTATCATTTTTGGTTAGGAGATGCCTTTGCTTCAGGAGGCTCTTCAGGTTATGATCATAAAAAAATGGGAATTACCTCCAAAGGGGCATGGGAATCAGTTAAGCGCCATTTCAGAGAAATGGGGATGGACGCGACCCGTGAAAAAATTACTGTTGTCGGCGTTGGTGATATGTCAGGAGACGTTTTCGGCAATGGAATGCTTCTCTCTCATCATTTAAGACTTCAAGCTGCCTTTAGTCATTTACATATTTTCATAGATCCTGAGCCTGATCTTGAAAAAAGCTATCAAGAACGAAAAAGACTCTTTAACCTCCCCCAATCGTCATGGGCTGATTATAATTCAGCTTTAATTTCTAAAGGAGGAGGCGTTTTTGACAGGAAGGCAAAGTCAATTTCTCTCACACCAGAAATAAAAAATCTCCTCGAAATTCATGAAAATCATTTAACTCCTTCCGAGTTAATCACTTATATTTTAAAGGCATCTGTAGATCTAATTTGGTTTGGGGGCATTGGAACTTTTATTAAGGCAAAAAGTGAAAGTAATTCCGAGGTTGGTGACCGAACAAATGATGCTGTCCGTATTAATGGTATTGATGTTCGCGCAAAAGTCATTGCTGAAGGGGCTAATTTAGCTGTCACCCAGCTGGGGCGCGTTGAATATGCAAAAAATGGAGGGCGTATCAATACGGATGCCATTGATAATTCGGCAGGAGTCGATTGTTCTGACCATGAGGTTAATATCAAAATTCTCTTGAGCCAGGCTATGATGAATAATGGCTTGAAACTTGACAAACGGAATACTCTTCTCGAAGAAATGACAGATGATGTCTCTCGGTTAGTTTTAAAAGATAATTTCTGGCAAAATCAAATTCTTAGTTTAGCACAGAGTCATGGACTAGCACTTTTAGATGAACAAGCCCGTTTCATGCGAGATTTGGAAACTGAAGGAATCCTTAATCGTGCTCTCGAAGGCTTGCCTGATGAAACAGAACTTGCTCGAAGAGCAGCGGACAGACAAGGGCTCACCCGTCCAGAACTTGCAGTTTTGCTAGCTTATTCAAAATTAGCTTTAAAACATCAACTTATGCAATCTGAGATTCCTGACCTACCCCTTCTTCATGCGCGTCTTCTAAGTTATTTTCCTGAAAGACTTCAATATGCCTACCGAGAAGAGATCATTGTTCACCCTTTAAGGCGAGAAATTACATCAACTCTCTTTACCAACAGTATTGTCAACCGTATGGGAATTACCTTTATTTCTGAAATGAAACACCAAACAGGTAAAGAAGGGGCTGACGTTGCAAGAGCTTATTTGGTAGTCAGAGATATTCTCGATTTAGTCTCTCTTTGGCGCGATATAGAAACCCTAGAAACCCTCCCCGTGACGACTCAAAATGAATTGATGCTGAGTATTTATCAAAGCGTAAAAAGGTATACAGATTGGTTTTTAAGATTCATGAAAGACCATCACAGTGTGGAAGAGAATATTGATCTTTTTAAGGAAAATATTGACACTTTAAAGGAAGAGCTCAGTGCTCTCTTCACCCCCCAACAACTCCAAGCCTATAGCGATAAATGTGAGGAATATGAGCATATTGGTCTTTCGACAAGCTTAAGTGAAAGATTAGTTATTTTAGAACCACTTATATCTGGACCAGACATGGTTATCCTTAGCAAGGATACAAAGCAGAACATTCAGTTTGTGGCACGGGTTTATTTTGCCCTCAGTCAGCAACTTGGATTTGATTGGCTCAGAAAAACAGCCCGCTCTCTTTCTGGTGATACTCATTGGCAGCAAGGAGCTTCTAATGCCCTCATTGAAGATTTATACACAACACAAAAAATTCTTGCCTATAAAATTCTGATGAGTCAAAAATCCCCGGATGAACTTTTCATGGAAGACGGAACCCTCGTCAAGGAGGTCATCTATAGCTCTAACATTGAAGCGACTTTATTCGATCTCATGAATGCTTCAACAGTGGATTTCGCCATGATGACAGTCATTAATCAACGCTTGCGAATGCTTGCACAGGCCGCATGAATAAGTCTTTTGGTCTTTATATTCATTGGCCTTTTTGTTTATCAAAGTGCCCTTACTGTGATTTTAATAGTCATGTTCGGGAAAATGTTGATCAGGTACGATGGCAAAAAGCTCTCTTAAATGAGTTAGAAAATGCAGCACAAACTTATAAAAAGGGTGTTCTAGGGAGCATTTTCTTTGGAGGGGGCACCCCTTCTCTCATGGAGCCTGAAACAGTTGAAGTTCTGATTGAAAAGGCAAGAACTCTTTTCCCTTATTCAGAAACCCTCGAAGTTACCCTGGAAGCCAACCCTAGCACAGTAGAGGCTTCTCGGTTTAAGGCATTTTCTGAAGCAGGTGTAAACCGTCTTTCCTTAGGAATCCAATCCTTAGAAGATAAGGTTCTCACTTTTCTGGGAAGACGTCACTCAGCAAAGGAAGCCCTTCAAGCTTTAGAAATTTCGGCAACCTATTTTCCCAGATTTTCCTTTGACTTAATTTATGCCCGCCCTGAGCAAACCCCTGAAGCCTGGAAAAATGAATTGAGAGAGGCCTTATCTTACGCTAA
This sequence comes from Alphaproteobacteria bacterium, assembly GCA_021731585.1. Taxonomy (GTDB): domain Bacteria; phylum Pseudomonadota; class Alphaproteobacteria; order UBA9655; family UBA9655; genus UBA9655. The sequence goes on along the minus strand of JAKFXB010000056.1, from coordinate 11,058 downwards.
AGGCCATCTCTCCTTATATCAACTTACAATTGAACCTCAGACAGCATTTGCAACACGACTGGGCCGGGGAGAGAAAATGACTCTTGAAGAGGAACCCTCTGCCTATTTATATGAATTAACGGAAGAGATCATGGGGAGGGCGGGCCTTCCCCCTTATGAGGTCTCAAATTATGCAGCGCCTTTACAAGAATGTTTTCATAATCTCATCTATTGGCATTTTGAAGATTACGTGGGTATTGGTCCTGGAGCTCACGGTAGGATTACTCAAGGAAAAAATAAATATGCCACCTCTCGTTACAAAGCACCAGAAACTTGGCTTAGGAAAGTTGAAAAAAATGGCCATGGTCTTGAGGTTCTTCAAAAGCTTTCTCCCTTAGAAAAGCTCCAGGAATTTACCTTGATGAATTTAAGACTTACCCAAGGCCTTAGCTTGAGTCGTCTTAAGAAAGAAACAGGGTTAGAGAAGGAAGACGCCTATAATGATAAGGATTTAAAACTTCTAGAAGACGAAGGTCTTTTAACCCTCACTGCAACCCATCTTATTCCCACCTTCGAAGGACGACTTCGCTTGAATGGTTTGATTTCCTTTATTCTTAAAAAGTCTGGGGAGCAGGACTTAGAGTCTTAAAACCACCTGGTGTAACTTCGAGAATGGCAAGACCCCTTTCATTAAACCCTTGAGGCGTTAAACGAAACAACCCATCCACCCCTGCAAATCCTTGCGAGAAGGTAAGGTTCTGTGCGGAATACCCTTTTTCAGAAAGAGCCTCACTCAAAGCCACAGCATCATAGGCAAGACTTGCAATGCGAGGAGGCCTGTACCCATAAGCTTTTTGAAAACGTGATTCAAAAGATTTTTGCTCTTGTGGATTTGGAGACGCAAAGAAACCTTCTTTAAAAGTAGAAGCGAGTTGAAGGGTTTCAGGGGTATCCCATTGACCACTTCCCAAAATGATTAAGGGCATTTCAGGAGCAAGAAGATTTATAAGATGAGAAAGATTTTCTCCTCCTTCTGGGATAAAAAGAGCCTGAACTCCTTTTGATTTATATAAAGCGACATCTTCTAAAAGACGGGCATTACCCGGGTTACCTTCTAAAAGGTCCCCTTTTGAATAATGGGTCGTGCCCAAAAGTTCAATTTTTCCCTGAACTTCAAGTTGCTTTAAGGTTTGATCAACTAGTTTCCCATAATCATCTTCGGGCGTTAGAGCTGCAAACTTTGAAACCCCTTTCTCCTTTGCAAATTCAGCGACACGAATAACTTGCTGAGAAGGAATAAATCCTAAAATAAAGACACCATTACCTGCGACCCTCTGATTGGTTGAAAAGGCAATAAGACTCACGTTTCGAGAAGCAATTAAAGGTCTTATAGCTTCAACTTCTGGGGAAAACACAGGCCCTAAAAGAAGCTCAGCCCCTTCATTGAGAGCATTCAGAGCCGCTTGATGCGCCCCTCCCTGATTTGTATCCTGAGGCAAGAGAACAACGGAAGAAGATTGGCCCATTTCAAAAAGGGCCAATTCAGCTGCTTGCAGCAACCCTCTGCCTAGATCAGCTTGGGATCCTGTGAGCGGAAGCAATAATCCTACCTTGTGGGTAAGAGGTTCTTTCACAATCACTGCAGGAGCAGGAGGCGGTGCTATAGGTTTCTTTGTAGGCTGGGGTGCTGAAGGTTTTGAGGTCACAACAGTTTCTAAAGGTCGTTCATGACCGCATGAGGTAAGGCTTACTAAAAGAGCTCCCCACATAAAGAACCAAAACGTTCTTGTCATTCCTAATCTCCCGTGTTGAAATAGGTTTCTAAAATATAAATACTCTTTTCTCTAACATGAGTAAATCATGCTTTATCTTATAGCAACACCCATCGGCAATTTAAAAGATATCACCTTAAGAGCTCTTGAGGTTTTAAAAGAGGTGGATATCATTGCCTGTGAGGACAAGCGGGTTTCATCAAAACTCCTCCATCATTATGGCATTTCAAAAACACTTTTTTCTTACCATGATCATAATGCAGACCAAGTGCGTCCTCGCCTCCTTTCTTTTTTAAAAGAGGGAAAAAAAGTCGCTTATATTACGGATGGAGGGATGCCTCTCATTTCCGATCCTGGATTTAAACTTGTAAGAGCTTGCCAGACGGAAAATCTGTCCTATACGGTTTTACCAGGCGCTTCTGCGCCTTTAATGGCTTTATGCCTTTCAGGTTTTTCCCCAGATCGCTTCTTCTTTTGTGGTTTTTTACCTCCAAAAACCACCGCTCGAAGCAGCGCTTTGGAAGCTTTAAAAAACCTAACCGTTACACTTATTTTTTTTGAATCCCCTAAAAGGCTTTTGTCCTTTTTAAAGGATGCGCAAAAGGTTTTTGGAGATCGAGAGGGTGCGATATGCCGCGAGATGACAAAACTCTATGAAGAAGTTCAGAGGGGGCCTCTGTCATCACTTATTCAACATTATGAAGCGACTCCACCCCGTGGAGAGATCGTGGTCCTGATTGAGGGGACTTCTTCACTTTCTTCTTTATCGGAAGAGGAACTTGAGGCACATTTAGAAAAAGCCCTGAAAACTTCTTCGGTTAAGGAAGCCGTAGATCTGGTTTCGAAAGCTTTTGGACGCTCAAAACGTGAGGTTTATCAACGTGCCCTTTCCCTTAAAGAAAAGAAAAAAAGCCTATCTTAAAGGAATTTGGGCTGAGAAAATTGCGAGCTTGTATCTTCAATTCAATGGATATACTATTTTAGAGAGACGATTTAAAACACCTTTTGGTGAAATTGATTTGATTAGCCGAAAAGGTTCCTATATTGTAGCGGTAGAAGTAAAAACACGCGCAACCTATGAGAAAGCAGCTTTATCTGTGTCCCCACACCAAATGAGAAGGATTCAAAACGCTCTTTCATTTTATGCAAAGCGCTGTTCTTTTCTTGATTTAAGGTTTGATGTCATTCTAATCTCTCCTTGGAAATGGCCCCATCATATTCAAGGAGCATGGTCCTCTTACTAAATGGAGAAAAAAATGTACAAAAAATATTCAATCCTTCTGCCTCTTTTACTTTCAGGCTGTGCAGTCCCCCTTGTTGGTGGCATTGGGAGTGTTGGAATGCATGCGGTTGAAGACCGTGGTCTGAGTGGCACATTTAGTGACGAAGCTCTCCAGTTTACGATTCGTTCAAAACTTTGTGGAGAAGTTCCTAATTGTCATGTTATTGACATGACCGTCTATAAGGCGCGGGTTTTGATAACGGGCGTTGTTGAAAGTCCTCAAATCAAAATCGATGTCGTTCGCGTTGCTAAAAGCGTTGAAGGTGTTAAAGAAGTCATAGATGAGTTAAGTGTTGAAGGGCAAGATACCTTCGCTGAATATGTTCAAGATAGCTGGATCACGACAAAACTAAAATCAGCATTATATTCTGAAGATGAAGTCTATGCTCCTAACTATACCATTACAACTTTTAATAGGGTTGTTTACATTTTTGGAACAGCCGGATCCAAGGAAGAAATGCAAATCGTGATTAATGATGCATCTGATATTACGGGCGTTAAAAGAGTGGTTAATTTAATTGAAGTTAAAACTAACATAGCCAAATAAACATAAAAGCGGGGGAGGCATGTTTTCACGGCTCAATACGGTTTCTTTTCAAGGCGTAGACGTCATCACTATTGATGTGCAGGTCAAAATTTCCTCAGGTATGCCTAATTTTTACATTGTAGGTTTGCCTGATAAAGCTGTTGCAGAATCAAGGGAACGTGTCAGATCAGCTTTTCATTCTATGGGCCTTTCACTGCCGTATCAACGTATTACTGTAAATCTGGCCCCTGCCGATGTGCAAAAGGAAGGAAGCCATTATGATCTCCCCATTGCTCTGGGCCTTCTTGCTGTTATGAAGGTTATTCCTTCTGATTTCATTACAGATTATATTGTTTTAGGAGAACTTTCCCTTGATGGGCGTATTGCTCCTATTTCTGGAGTCTTATCCGCAGCTATTCATGCCGCCTCCCTCGGGAAAGGAATCATTTGCCCTAAGGTATGTGGAGGAGAAGCGGCCTGGGCGGGGGAAATTAATATTCTTGCTGCAGAAACTCTTCTCTCCCTACTCAATCACTTTAAAGGAACCCAAGTTCTTTCTCCACCGAAAGCTATCATGGAAAATGAAATGCCACACACGCTTTTAGATCTTCGAGATGTTAAAGGCCAAGAAACGGGGAAACGGGCTCTTGAGATTGCCGCTTCCGGAGGCCACAATTTATTGATGCTTGGACCTCCCGGATCTGGAAAATCCATGTTGGCCGCTCGTCTTCCAGGAATTTTGCCACCACTCACCCCCTCTGAGGCCTTAGAAGTGACGATGATTCAAAGCCTAGCCGGAGGACTTAATGAAGGAAAATTAATCCGAACCCGTCCTTTCCGCGATCCTCATCATTCTGCCTCCATGCCCGCTCTTGTGGGAGGTGGCCTCAAAGCCCAACCAGGAGAAATTTCTCTCGCCCACCATGGCGTTTTATTTTTAGATGAACTCCCCGAATTTGCCCGTGCAACCCTTGAAGCCCTCCGTCAACCTTTAGAATCTGGGAAAACAACCGTCGCAAGGGCCAATGCGCATGTCACTTATCCTTCACGCATTCAGCTCATTGCGGCCATGAATCCTTGTCGGTGTGGGTATATCTCTGATGCCAGTCGTGCCTGCTCTCGAGCCCCAAAATGTGCTATTGATTACCAGGCAAAAATCTCAGGACCTCTCTTTGATCGTATTGATTTACATGTTGATGTTCCTGAAGTGTCAGCCGCTGACCTTACGCGCGTTGCAACAGGGGAGACCAGCGCTACAATTGCAGAAAGAGTTAAAAAAGCCCGCACAAACCAGCAAATTCGCTATGAAGCTTTAGAAACACCTTTTCGCCTTAATGCCCACATCGATGGCGAACTTTTAGAGAAAGTAGCCTTGCCTAACGATGCTGGCCAGAAAATATTAAAGGAAGCGGCTGAGAAATTTAAGCTTTCCGCACGAGGTTACCGACGTGTTTTACGGGTAGCCCGAACCCTTGCGGATATGAGTGATTCTTCCTCTGTTTCAGCAGAACATATTGCAGAGGCCTTAAGCTATAGGCGATTACATTTTTCAACTTAATGAGCTTATTGAAATTAAATTTTGACCCTATAGAGCTAATGCGTGGCATCACGGCTTAGCCTGCCGATATATCGACAGGCGGCGACAGGTTGGTGCCCCCGGGGAGACTCGAACTCCCACATCTTTTGGATAACAGATTTTGAGTCTGCCGCGTCTACCAATTCCGCCACAGGGGCCTTGGAGGCGTATCATAACGCTAAGACCTCCTCCGTCAATAGAAAATCTTAATTTTTAAAATTCTTTTCAGCAAAATCCCAGTTGATAAGATGATTTAAAAAGGTCTCCATATAGTCGGGGCGGCGATTTTGGTAATCAAGGTAGTAGGCATGCTCCCACACATCACAGGTAAAAAGTGCCTTCTTTCCATATACCAGGGGAAGATCAGCATTGGCTGTTTTCATAATCTCTAATTGACCATCCTTATTAAGGACAAGCCAAGCCCATCCACTTCCAAATTGAGTAACGCCAGCTTGTTTAAAAAGCTTTGTGAACTCCTCATAACTTCCAAAATCCTCATTGATTTTTTTAGCAAGCTCTCCTTTTGGCTTTCCTCCGCCTTGAGGAGCCATGGAATGCCAATAAAAGGTATGGTTCCATACTTGAGCTGCATTATTGAAAACACCAACCTTATCCTTATCTCCTGCAGTGATTCGAATAATGTCTTCTAAGGATTTATTCGCAAGGTCTGTTCCTTCAATAAGGCCGTTCAGATTTGTCACATAGGCCTGGTGGTGCTTTCCATAGTGAAAGCTCATTGTATTGGCCGAAATATAAGGCTCTAAAGCATTAAGGTCATAGGGAAGCGGGGGAAGATCAAAAGCCATAAAGCACCTCTTTTTTATGTGGATTTTCACTAAGAATAAATGTTTTTATCCCCTTTGAAAAGGGACTACGTCAAATTCCTTTCCCCGCATTAAAGTCCATGGTATAAACCTAAGATGACACTTGCGCAGCTGAAAAATATGCCCTCAATCGGTCAAGAAATCACGAATCCCGTTTTTTTAGAGCAACTAAAAACGCTCAATCCAGCTCAACGCCAAGCTATTGAGCTAACGGAAGGTCCTCTTTTGGTTCTGGCAGGAGCCGGAACAGGAAAAACCCGGGTTCTCACCACCCGTCTTTCTGCCCTTCTTTTAAGCCACAAAGCATGGCCGTCTCAAGTTTTAGCCGTCACTTTTACTAATAAAGCAGCCCTAGAAATGCGTGAACGCGTCGCCAGTCTTATCGGAGGACCAGCTGAGGGATTGTGGCTGGGAACTTTTCACTCCGTCTGTGTGCGCATTTTAAGGCGTCATGCCGAGCTTTTAGGCCTCCAAAATTCTTTTACGATTTTGGATACAGATGACCAACTGCGGCTCATTAAGCAAATTATCAAAGCTGAAGAGATCGATGATAAAAAATTTCCCCCACGGGTTTTAGCTTCCATTATAAGCCGTTGGAAGGATCGCGCCCTCCCCCCAGAAAAGGTATCCCCTCCTACCTCCGATTTTGAAAAGGCCGCTTTTCATGTTTATAAAATTTATCAAGATCGCCTCAAAGTTTTAAATGCTGTGGATTTTGGGGATCTGATTCTTCTTTGTTTAAAGCTTTTCACAGAACACAGTGATGTTCTCGCCCAATATACAACTCAATTTCATTACATTCTTGTAGATGAGTACCAAGATACAAACGTGGCACAATATCTATGGCTCCGTCTTTTAGCACAAGGCTCCGGTAACATTTGTTGCGTTGGCGATGATGATCAATCCATTTATGGATGGAGAGGGGCTGAAGTTGGCAACATCTTACGCTTTGAAAAAGATTTTCCAGGTGCCACCATCATTCGCCTTGAACAAAATTATCGCTCCAATGCTCATATTTTAGGTGCGGCTTCAGGGCTTATTGCTCAAAATGCCAGCCGCTTTGGAAAAACCTTATGGACTGAACAAGATGGAGGCGAGAAAGTTCGCATTCAGGGAGTTTGGGATGGAGAAGAAGAAGCGCGCGTTGTTGCGGATGAAGTAGAGTCTCTTCACCGAAAAGGGAATTCCTTAAATCAAATGGCCATCCTTGTCCGCGCAGGATTTCAAACCCGTGAGTTTGAAGAACGCTTTATAACTCTTGGCGTTCCTTATCGTGTGATTGGAGGGCCTCGGTTTTATGAGCGCCTTGAAATTCGCGACGCGTTAGCTTACATGCGCATTGTCGTTCAGCCCAATGACAGCCTTGCTTTTGAGCGTATCGTCAATACACCTAAACGCGGCATTGGCACAAGTACTCTTCAAGTCCTTCATCAATATGCCCGCTACGAAGAAGTCTCTTTGACGGAAGCCACTCTTCGCCTCATGGAAACTGACGAGATTCGCGGAAAGGCTAAAACTGCCCTCCAAGGAATTCTTTACGATATCGACAGGTGGCGTAAACAACTAAATACCCTTGAACCTGGAGAGCTAGCACGGTTGATTTTAGATGAATCGGGCTATACAGGCATGTGGCAAGCGGATAAATCTCCTGAAGCCCCCGGACGCCTTGAAAACTTAAAGGAATTTGTGAACGCCATTGATGAGTTTGAAAGTATAGGAAATTTCTTAGAGCATGTAAGCCTCGTGATGGAGAACACAAGAGGTACAAGCGCGGACATGGTCAGCATCATGACGCTTCACAGCGCTAAGGGTTTGGAATTTGATTCCGTTTTTCTGACGGGATGGGAAGAAGGACTTTTTCCTCATCAACGAGCTTTGGGAGAAACGGGGAAAGCTGGTCTTGAGGAAGAAAGGCGACTAGCCTATGTCGGCTTAACCCGCGCCCGGCAGCGGGCAATGATTACTTTTGCGGCCAATAGGCGGGTTCATAATCAATGGCAGTCGAGTCTTCCCTCACGTTTTATTGATGAGCTCCCTCCCGAACACACAGAGCGGCTGAATGTGGGAGAAAATCATGCCTTCATTCGCCGCACCCCCCAACCTAAGTTACAGACTTTAAAAGAACCTTCTCGCCCTATAAAGGAAAATGCTTTTCGCCTTCGTCAACGGGTTTTTCATGTCAAATTTGGCTATGGATACATTATTGCCCTGGAAGGAGATAAACTAGAAATCAACTTTGACCATACAGGGGTAAAGAAGGTAATGAAGAGTTTTGTGGAGACAACCGAATGAATTTATACCAGATGGAAGGCTCCCTTGAGCCACAATTTGCCGAGGAACTTTCTGCTCTTCTTGAAGAAGAGGTTGTTGCCTTCTCTTGGTATGAGAGGGAACCAGAGCATTGGACTTTTCAACTTATTTTTAAGGCACAACAAGAAAAAAATTTAAAGGAAAAAATAGCCGCTTATTACAAAGAAAAAGATCTTCTTTTACCCGAAATTCATACCCAGCCTCTTCAAGAGGAAGATTGGGTATCTGCCGTTTACAAAGATTTTCCTCCCCTCCACTTAGGTCAATTTTATATCTATGGATCTCATATTGAAGAAGCGCCTCCCCAAAGACTGATCCCTTTATGTATCAATGCGGCAACTGCCTTTGGCTCTGGTCAGCATGAATCAACGGAAGGATGTTTAAAGGCCCTGACATCTTTAGCTCAAAAAGAGTCCTTTACCCGCCCTCTGGATATGGGATGTGGTTCAGGAATTTTAGCTCTTGCTATGGCTTCTCTTTGGAAGGTTCCAACTTTGGCCTGCGATAATGATCCTGAAGCTGTCAAAGTAACTCTAGAAAATGCGCGCATTAACCATCTCGAAACCTACATTGAAGCTTTTGTAAGTGAGGGATTTTCTGGCCTTAAAATGAAAACCTTTGATGTAATTACTGCGAATATCCTTGCGGGCCCTCTTTGTCAAATGGCAGGAGACGCTGTAAGCACTCTCTCTCCAGGAGGATTTATTATCCTGTCAGGCCTTTTAAATCGTCAAGCGGAAGATGTTATTGATGCTTATCGCAGCCAAGGAGCTAAACTTATGGACCAACTTTTTCTCGGAGATTGGTCAACGCTTATCTTGAGAAAAGAGAACCATGGATAAGATTAAACTCTTACGGGATTTCATGAAAAAGGAAGGGCTTTCCGCTTTCCTTATTCCCCGGACAGATGAATTCCAGGGAGAGTACATTGCCCCTTATTCTGAAAGGCTAGCGTGGCTCACAGGATTCAATGGCTCCGCGGGATTTGCCATTATCACTCTCAAGAAAGCTGCCTTTTTTACCGATGGCCGTTATACCCTCCAAGCTAAGGACGAAGTTCCTGAAATTTATGAAATATATAATACATCCTACAAAACGCCCTCTCAGTGGGCGTTAGAAAACCTTTCTTCCGATGACAAAATTGGCTACGACCCTTGGCTTTTTACGGAAAAGCAACTGGAGTCTTATAAAAGTCCCTTAATTCCTTTCAATAAAAACCCTATTGATTCTTTGTGGACCGACCGTCCCCTTCCTCCTCAAGATTTCGTCAGGCTCCATCCCTTAGAATTTTCTGGGGAAGGTGATGAAAGTAAACGAAAGCGCATTGCCGAAGCTCTGAAAGCAGATCATCTCTTACTCACGGCCTGCGATTCCATAGCATGGCTTTTAAACATTCGCGGTAATGACGTTCCCCATACACCGATTGTCCACAGCGTATGTTTATTACATAAAGATGGCTCTTATGATCTCTTTCTCGATTTAAATAAGATCACTGGTAAGGTTTATAATCATATTCAGAAGGGATCGGGGAGAGCTATTGAGATTCGGTTTCTCCTTGACCATCTCCAAGCTCTGAAAGGCACATGTCAGGTTGATCCTTTGACAACTCCTGTTCTTCTCATTCAAACCATTAAAGACCAAGTTGTGCGAGAACAGGATCCTTGTGCTCTCCCCAAAGCTCTTAAAAATCCCATTGAAATTGAAGGCGCAAAAAAAGCCCATATTCAAGATGGCATTGCTCTTCAGCGGTTTTTCACGTGGCTTAAGGACCAGCCTCTCCAAGGTGAAACAACAGAGCTTTCAGCCGCTAACAAACTCTATGAGTTTAGAAAAAAAGGCGACCATTTTGAAGATGTAAGCTTTAACACCATTTCTGCCTTTGGTCCTCATGGAGCCATTATTCATTATAAAGTAACCCCGAAAACAGATGTGCCTCTCAACCGAACAAATTTATACCTTTTAGATTCAGGGGGCCAATATTTAACAGGTACAACCGACATCACCCGAACCCTTTGTCTTGGTACCCCTTCTCCTGAACAAAAGGAAATGTATACCCGCGTTCTCAAAGGCCATATAGCGCTCGCAGAAACTATCTTTCCTGAGGGAACAATGGGAGCCCAGCTTGACATTTTAGCGCGTCAATATCTATGGGAAGCAGGGCTGGATTATGACCATGGAACGGGGCACGGTGTAGGAAGTTATCTCGGTGTTCATGAGGGTCCGCAAAGCATTTCAAAAAGAGGTTCAAATATTTCTTTACAGCCAGGGATGATCCTATCCAATGAACCAGGCTATTACAAGGAGGGAGAGTATGGCATTCGTATTGAAAGCCTTGTCTATATCATCAAACTTACAAAACCAAAAGGTTTCCTAGGTTTCGAGCCCCTTACTCTTGTGCCTTTAGAGAAAAAGCTGATTGATGAAACTCTTCTTACAGAAAAAGAAAAAAAGTGGATAGAGGACTATCATAAACAGTGTGAGGACTTAATTCACCTCATGTAAACTTATCGACGGGATAGTTTCAATTTTTCTATAAGCTCTTGATGGAGGGTAAGTTCTTCTTGTGTAGGAGCATGAGGACGAGGAGCACGAAAAGTTTTTTCTCCTTTTATTTTCTCAATAACATTTCTCTCTTTTTGAGAGACATGAAGGGAAAGAGAGGGCTGTTTTCCTCCCAGGAGCTCAAGATAAACCTGGGCCAACAATTCTGCATCTAAAAGAGCCCCATGTTTATCTAGTGCTTTATTATCCACCCCAAAGCGTTTACAAAGGGCATCAAGGCTTGCAGG